>JBIIZP010000105.1:0-3511 GCA_044346215.1 Candidatus Planktophila sp. | reverse complement strand
TAGTGAGGTTGAATTATTCACTGTAAAAGCTCCGCGGTTCTCATAATCCGATTCTTCCACCATTCGAAGCGATCTGATGCCACATCTAATCCCGCTAATTGTGGTTCAAACTCTGTAATTTCGATCTCTCCATCAACAATAGGCAATCGGGCTACATCTGCTGCAAGCAATGACCCGGTACCAAGACCGCAATCAAAGTTCATTTCTTCAAAAGATGCCGCAAGCATTAATCCGTAATTGATTCCTACCGCGCTTTCCAAAGCGCTTGAAACGACAACAGGTAATTTGTGATGCTCGGCAAGAGCGTGTGTGCGCTTGATCCCGCCTAATGGCTGAACCTTCAACATCAAGTAATCAACCGCACCAACTAGATCAATTTCAAAAGGGTTAACGGATTTACGAAGAACTTCGTCACCAACAATCTTTACCGAAGTTCTAGCTTTTAACTCGCGCAATTCTGCAATAGTTGCACAGGGTTGTTCTACGTATTCAATTTCACCAACTGCAGATAAAAATGTTTCAGCTTGATCAATACTCCATAGTCCATTGACATCAATACGTATCTTTGCTTGTGGACGCAGATCACGAATGAATTTAACTCGTGCCAAATCTTCTGCAAGATTGATACCCACTTTTACCTTAAAAGTATTAGCCCCCGGATATGAATCAACAACTTTCTTTAAATCATCTGGGTCATTAAGTGCGGGAATAGTCCCATTTATGGCTACGGATGTGCGATAAAGCTTAGGTCTTGGGGTTGTGGCTGCCTCAATTGCACTTGCTAGCCATGGCGCAGCTTCTGCATCGTCGTACTCCAGAAATGGTGAGAACTCTGCCCAACCACATTCCCCTTTAATCAGTGCAACTTCACGAACAGAAATACCTCGAAAATTAGTTTTCATCGGTAGCGCAATTACGCGCAAAGTGTCCAGAAGTTGATGATCCATAAATTAGGGGCGCTTAGGAAATTTTCCGAAGTCAGGCTTTCGCTTTTGTTGATAGGCATCGCGACCTTCTTGACCTTCTTCAGTCATATAAAACAGAAGTGTTGCATCGCCAGCAAGTTGCTGAACCCCAGCTAAACCATCGGTAGCAGCGTTCAAACTTGCCTTTAGTAAACGTAGCGCCATCGGTGAGTTGCGAAGCATCTCGCGGCACCATGAAACTGTTTCAGCTTCTAGTTCGGCAACAGGAACAACTGTGTTTACTAATCCCATTGCTAAAGCTTCTTGTGCACTGTATTCGCGGGTCATAAACCAAATCTCGCGTGCCTTCTTTTGGCCAACATGTTCTGCTAATAATCCAGCTCCGTAGCCACCATCAAATGAACCCACCATTGGACCTGTCTGACCAAACTTTGCATTGTCTGCTGCAACAGTTAAATCGCACACCACGTGAAGCACATGTCCACCACCAATTGCCCAACCCGCGACCATTGCAACAATTGGTTTCGGTGTGCGACGGATTTGAACTTGAAGATCTAAAACATTGAGGCGGCCAATGCCTTTTTTCGCCAACTTATCTTCGCCTAAGTATCCGTCATCACCACGGACGCTGATGTCTCCACCAGAACAAAATGCTTCGGTTCCTTCACCAGTAAAGATGATGACACCGACTTCTTCATTATCGCGAGCCAAATTGAAGGCTTCGATTAATTCGATAATGGTTTGCGGACGAAATGCGTTACGAACTTGTGGTCGGTTGATAGTGATTTTGGCGATTCCATCGCCCATTTGATATCTGATATCTACGAAATCTTCTCCACCGGGCGCAGTCACCCATTGTGGAATCTCACGGCTACCAAATTCGCGCTTGATCGGCTTGCTCACATTTCCCCCATCGTCGTTGCTAGCGATAGCCTACGACGGCAATGGATAACTCGTCACAACGAAAAATTCTGCGGGTCAGCCCTGCATGCGAAACTCCTCTTTTAGCGAGGGACATCACAGCAGCTCTCGCAGGTAATGGCCCCACCCTTGGATTTGGTGAGGTCAATTCAGAATTTGGACCCACACAAGCGGCGGTCGTTATTGGAACATCAGGCACAACCGGTACACCCAAGGAAATCTCTTTATCCGCAAACGCTTTGGTCTCATCTGCACGCGCCTCTAACTCCTTTCTCGGAGCAAAACCTGGTGACACTTGGTCGCTTCTTTTGCCTTTGACTCATGTAGCAGCGGTCAATGTTTTTGTTCGAGCCTTTGAAGTAGGAACAATTCCTGTAGATCTTCGTGGTCATTCAGGTGAATATCCACGAGTTAACTTCACGGCAATTGTTCCAACACAACTGTTCCGTGCCTTAAATGGAGATGATCACTTACTGAAGCACTTGCAAGGAGCTCAGAATGTTTTGGTGGGTGGTGCTTCGCTTTCAAACGCAATCCGAAATCAAGCAACTGGTGCCGGGATAAATGTTGTGACCACTTATGGAATGAGTGAAACTTCAGGTGGCTGTGTTTACAACGGTGAAATTCTTGAAGGAACAGAAGTCGAAGTTCGTGGCGGTTCTATTTTTATTCGCGGAAATATTCTGGCTTTAAATCTTGAACTATCAGAAGGTTGGTTTGAGACTAAAGATTTAGGCGAGTTTGTAGATGACAAACTTGTTGTCATTGGTCGATCAGATGATGTGATTATTTCCGGAGGCGAAAATCTATCGCTCAATAGTGTCGAAAGCATTCTCAATGAAAACTTTCCTGATACCCAGTGCGCTGCCTTTTCAGTGGATGATCCACAATGGGGCCAGACCTTGCACATCGCAGTTGTTGGGCAAGTAGATGGCGACGGCATGACAACGGTACTTGAAAGTAAAATTGGCGCTTTCGCAAAACCAAAAGGTATTCATATCATAAACTCGCTACCCTTGCTCGGTATTGGAAAAGTTGATCGCAAGAGATTGGCACAAGAGTTTTCAAATGAATAAATGGATACTTGGCGCACGCCCTCGCACTCTTCCTGCTGCAATCGCACCAGTTGTAGTTGCGACCGCTCTTGTCGGTACAGATTTCAATTGGTTTCGTGCGCTTTTAGCTTTAAAGGTGGCGGTATGGCTTCAGATCGGCGTTAACTTTGCCAATGATTACAGCGATGGAGTTAAGGGAACAGATGCTGACCGCATTGGCCCTATTCGCTTAGTCGCAAGCGGTATGGCTTCAGCTAAATCTGTAAAAGCAGCAGCATTTATTTCTTTTGCAATTGCAAGCGTTGCTGGCACTTGGCTGGCGTTCTTAACCTCACCATTGCTAATTCTTGTTGGAATCATCTCCATCGCCGCTGCGTGGGGATACACCGGAGGCAAGAACCCTTATGGTTATAAAGGGTTGGGCGAATTATCCGTATTTCTCTTCTTCGGTGTGGTTGCAACCATGGGAACGTACTACGCCCTCACTGAAGATATAACTCTCCTAAGTTTCATTGTCTCTGTGCCCATGGGCGCACTTTCATGTGCAATTCTTTCAATCAACAATCTTCGCGACAGACCTAAAGATCAATTGGTTGGCAAGTTAACTCT
>JBIIZP010000104.1:0-3520 GCA_044346215.1 Candidatus Planktophila sp. | reverse complement strand
GAAAGATTACGCAATCAAAGATCGTAAAGCACACAATCAAGCGCTAAGCCAAAAACGTAATGGATCTTGTAAGTACTTTGCCCATGATCTTTCATTGTGTCCGCTTCGCCTATAAACCTTTGATTCGTAATTACCGGTAAATCCACGTTCGCGCATTAGAGAGTCCACATAGTTTTGTAGCGGCGGATACTCTTTATCTAAACCTTTATCTCCGCGGCTCATCCAAATTTTGTGTGTCTTTGGCAAGGCTTCGACTATAGATCGTGCAAAAATTTCATCACTGATAATCCAATGAGGAGACAAAGCCAGTGCAGTTGAGAACTTATCTGGATGTTGGATCGCTGCATAAAGAGTTGCTAAACCACCCATACTAGAGCCAATAACTGCAGTTTTTTCAGGGGAGTAATGTGTCGCGATCGCAGGAACGATCTCATTAAAAATCTGATTCAAATATGCATCTGAATGAAGCGTCACAGTTGGATCATTGATCGTCCAACGCGGATCTACAAATGAATCAGATGTAAAGAATTTTTCAGGTGCTAAATCCTTAGCGCGTCCCCATGGATCCTCTTTAGTTGAGCTGTGCCAGACTCCAATGATTGTTGGAGGTTTAACTCCGTGCTCATGCGCGACATCGATCGCTGATTGCGCCATTTTCCAGGTTTGTCGACGGTGGGTACTTGTTGTGCCATCAAAGACATTCTGCCCATCATGTGCGATTAACAGGTGGTCACTGCCGCCACGGGGTGTCCAGTAATCCACGGTTCGATCACCAAATCGGGTACGAACAACCTCGCCGGGAACTCCTCGGATTTGGTAGCGCTTAATCTCTTGCATGATGATTTAATCATCCCATGTCATCGCCAAAAACTTCAATAATCTGGTTTCGTCGTGACCTCCGGATAAATGATCATCCGGCATTACTAGCCGCAATCGAATCATCGGATCAAATCATTCCACTTTTCATTCTGGATAAGGCGCAGATCAAAGAGGCCGGCGCCAAATTGTTGGCATATATGGGTCAATCTCTTCGAGCCTTAGATGAATCTCTTGGAAACAAACTTCACATTATTGAAGGCGATCAAGTAGAAGTTTTATCTGCTTTGATTAAAAAGTACGGTGTGGAACAAGTTCACATTTCCGCAGAGTATGAAAGATATGGCGCTGCACGGGATGCAAAAGTAGAAGCTGCCGGAATTACATTAATTCGTACAGGAAGTCCTTATGCTGTTTCACCAGGCCGAGTATTAAAGCCATCAGATGCAACACCGTACAAGGTGTACACGCCTTTTTACAAAGCATGGTGTGCTCATGGCTGGCGCTCCCCTGCGGTCACAACTAAGAAATTTACTTGTGTAGAACCAACCGCCGAATATCGCGCCTTTCCTGATTTCCCCATGCCTGAAGGAGTTTCTGTGATTGAGGCTGGAGAAAATGCTGCCCTGAAGAGATTCAAAGAGTTCACCAACAAGGGTTTAGATTCTTACGACGAGAACAGAAACTTCGCAGCTATTGATGGAACTTCGAAAATGAGTACGTACCTAAAATTTGGTGAAATCCATCCCCGAACATTGCTTCAAAATCTTGGCGAAAGCAAAGCTCACGATACCTTTAGAAAAGAGATTGCTTGGCGCGAATTTTACGCCGATGTTTTGTTCAACAACCCTATGACCGATATCGAATACTACGCACCGAAATTTGCAGAGATGCGTTATGACAAACCTGGCAAACAGTTTCAGGCATGGTGTGACGGTAAAACTGGCTACCCATTTGTTGATGCTGCTATGCGTCAACTTGTCGTTGAGGGGTGGATGCACAACCGAACTCGAATGGTCGTTGCATCATTTTTAGTCAAAGACCTGCACCTTGAATGGCAACTCGGTGAACGTTTCTTTGCAGATCATTTAGTTGATTACGATGTTGCATCAAATGCACATGGCTGGCAATGGACCGCAGGATGCGGAACCGACGCTTCCCCTTATTACCGAGTCTTTAATCCCATTGAACAAGGCCGCCGTTTTGATGAAAACGGCGATTACATTCGCAGATATGTTCCAGAGTTAGCGCATTTATCAGCATCTGAGATTCATGAACCTTGGTTGTTTCTTGATGGATACAGCAAGGGTTACCCAGAGCGAATCGTTGACCATGCCGTAGAACGTCACGAAGCTCTAGCCCGTTTACAGGAAATTAAAGCTGACAAACCCCCAATGCCTGGCGCTTAGCCGAATACATAGCATTATCAGCTCGTAGCAATAAATCATCTGCTCCATCATTATCTGTAATACCGATGCTGACGCCAATGCTTATTTCATGGCCGTCAATAACAAATGGGTAAGAAAGCGTACCCCGCAGGGCTAATGCAATCTCCATCACCGATTCATTGGAACCGTCAACTAATATCCCAAATTCATCTCCACCCAAGCGTGCAAGTAAGGCGTTGCTGGGTAAAGCTCGGCCAAATCTTTGCGCTACCTGTTGCAAGACTTTATCTCCGACTTCATGACCATAACTATCATTTACAGGTTTAAATCCATCCAGGTCTAGAAGCAGAAGTGATCCTGTACGAGCAGCAAAATTTTGTATTTCAGAGATCAAGCGCCTTCTATTGGGAAGTGTGGTTAATTCATCAGTTCTGGCTAGCACTCTTTCCTGGCCGATGTTGCGTGCCTGACTCAATGCAATACTCATTCTTATGAAAGCAAGCGCCAATGTTCCAATTGCAGGAATCAAAATGAAATGAGGAAAGTTGTTTGGAGCAATCGCAAGAAGAGCAAGCACTGTAGCGCTTAGAAACACTGAGATCGTTATCAAAATTGGGCTCACACCATTCTTGACTGAGTTATCGCTACCCGAATGCCACACACTTTCAGAAATTACAATGAAGGCAAGCAACCACCCGTAGTCGAGCAAGGAACCAAAAACGTAGTTCATGTTCAAGTTCTGCCATAAGAAGAGAAAATCAGTTGCGGCGTACAGGCAAACTCCTATTACAAGAAGCAAACCACGGATAGAGAAGCCTTGTATCACCACTGTTGCGATGATGAAACACAGCAAGATCAAGTCTGCAACCGGATAGATGATGGCAAGAAAAGATTGGTTTAAATCACCGTCAAAGTGGGGAAGGACAGGCTGCAGCGCAAAAGCAGCCCCCAAAGTACTTAAGCCCAGACCAACAATTGAGGCATCTACTAGTTCCAGAATTGTCAGTCTTTGTCGGATGGAAATCAGAAGTTGCAAACCAAGGAGAGCAAGTGGATAGAAAAGTAAATACAGGAGATCAGAAATGTTTGATACAAAGACTGATGATTCAATGTAAGAACTAATGGTTGCCATTATTGAACCAAAGCTCCAGCTTCCAAGAGCCAGAGCGGTTAAAGGTTGTGCCCATTCACTATTAATTTGTGGAGCAACCATGATTGACACGAGACAAGCGATTGGAATTGCGTTGAAGAGAAACAAGTCAACCCAAATGCCATGAAAGTTTTGGCGCGCAAGCAATGTAATGCCAAACAACACC
>JBIIZP010000103.1:0-3522 GCA_044346215.1 Candidatus Planktophila sp. | reverse complement strand
GCTTGGCAGCCGCCAGATTTCATCTTTGGAATCATCTGGCCCTATAACTTTGTTGTTCTTGGAATCGCCGCGGTCACCATTGCACAACGCGCAACCACCGCAACAACACTTACCTACTTAACCTTCTTCGCACTATCAGTTGCTTGCGCACTTACCTGGGCCTTCCAGTTCTATCGCCCACATAACTTAAGCCTTGCATCCATGGCACTTGCAGCAACAGCCATCTTAACAATCCCGATGCTGATCATCGCCTTTAGAACATCTATCCCAATCGGAATCGCACTTGCCCCTTATCAAATCTGGGTAGCAACAGCTGCATCACTTAGCTATCAATACAGCAAACTAAACTAACTATCCGTAGATAGTGTCCTCTTCTAAATCATCACGCTGGGCAGCAACACTCTTTGGCTTTGGTCTCCAGGATCCCCAAGCCCCAGTACTGAGCAACGCCCACATCACCAACACCGGCTGGAACAACAACCGCACAAACCGCTCTGTTCCACTATCTAAACCAAATGCATCTGTGCCATTAACAAACTGCGAGATATTTCCCCAGAATATTGCCACAAAAAACGCAGCCACTACCCAACCCACCTGCACTCGGTACTTCCACAACCCCACCAAAGCAACTCCCAAAACAATCTCAACAACCCCAGATGCCAACACAACAAAATCTGCATAATCTTTTAACAGATTCGGAACCTGCGCCTGAAACTCCTGCCGACTAATTGTTAAATGCCCAATACCTGCATAACCAAGTGCAAGCCCCAGAATGATCTGCGGGAATCTTTTGATTATCTTCATGAAGTCAGTATTCGCGACTTACTAGAACTTCATTAACTAATGGATGGTTCAGTTTGGCAAGCTTTTCAAGAATTGATTTCGGTGTGTTTTCATGCAGCGCCATGCAACCCAAGAAATGAATTGAGTCATTGCGAAGTTTGGATTCCCTGTAATTGAAACCTAGACACAAAAATTCAAAGACCATTTCTTTCTTAGAGTCTGGAAGTTTTGTCCAACTGAGAGATTCACCAAACATTGGATTGAGTTGGGCCGACACATCGAAATCGTCAGGTTCAGCAATCTCCATTGCCGCATCGACTATCCAGTCATAAGCACTATTGGTCAACTCAAAGCCGTACTTTTTTTCATAGGTTCCACCTAGCTCGCAACTCAATGCAATCAAGAACTGTCCGATAGTTTCGTAGTTTCCATCTTCTAAGAGAGTCACCATTGGCTCTCCATAAGAACTTAGCAACGCAACTGATCGATCGACACTTAGCTCCTCATCACCCAACAGCCAATTCTGATTATCAAAGTAAAACACTCCGCCAAAGCGAGTAGCCTGTTCGACATCGCCCTCATCAAATTCACGTCCCAAGATTGGATGCGAAATAAACAAATCATCTACGCGATAAGCGTTCCTGCGATGAATTTCAAAATCACCGCTCTCGCACAAATCTGTCCAGAACAATCTGTGGAATAACTCAAGTGACAATAACTCGTGCAATCCATAAAGAGTTGGCTCTATCGCTACCTGTGATATTTCAGGCAAAACTAATGACAAGTGATGCCCTTCCTTTGTGAAAAACTCACCGATTGATTGCTCTATCGTTGGAACAGCTTCAAATTTCTGGCCTTTGTAGTGGCCTAGATTTACCCTTAATGATTGAAAATAAGGAAGAGAAGAGACAAAGTGAACATCTTCACCCCAATAGTCAGATGCAGATTCATCCTTAGGTCGGATATTCGACAAAATTAGCGCAGCCTTTTGCTCATCACCCAAAGTGGGATTTTTCCATAACGACTCGCCGATTGACTTAGCCGTTCCGTGAAAATCAGGTGCATTGAATAAGAATGAAAAAATTTCATCACTCAATACTGCATTTTGGCAGATGTGGTAAATCGTAGTGAAAGTTAAATTATTTTCAGTCAACATTTGCTTTAAAAATGATAGTAACTTCGAAGGATCACCCAGTGGGTGGATCAGAGCTAAACTTCGAACACTGTTATCCGTGCTGAGCATTAACTGATTGATGTGCGCCTGATTTAAATGAGGTGAACTGAAAATTGTCCAAAGGTTTAAAGAGTTGGAAGTTGGCTCGTAGTCTTTCACAAAATTGTTGAATACATCTGCTGGAAAATTTGGGTTCGCACAAGCCAGCTGACCAGCTTTTTCTAAAACCCATCCGGGAACATCAATGCAAGATATGACTTCTGGCTCTTTCACATACTCTGTGTTCGCTATCCCCATTAGGAATTCTTCAGCTAGTTTCGGCGCTTTCTCGAGCAACGCCTTTAGGAAGGGATCGGAATACAAACCACGGCTCATTCGTCATCTTCCTCTTCATCGTTGTCACCGAATTCTTCAGCAATCTGTTTGATCTCTTCGAGCGATACTTTTAAGTGGTTCTCCCCTATTTCATTTAAGGTGATAGCACCTTCGGTATAGGCAGCAGCCATTCCAATTGCAACTAGAAGATCTTCAGCATTGTCACTGCTCGTAATTGCTTCAAACAATTCTTCATTATCTTCAAACTGATCTCTTATCCCGATCAACTCATCGCAAACCTTTGAAATAGGCGCACTCATATTTAATCTTCCTTCCATGGCGAAACGGCAAGTGCCTGACTGAGCATCTTCGAATCTAAGGACTTAAGTGACTCTTTGATTAATGCTGGGGTGCCTGGATGTAACGCTATGCAAATCAAGAAATGCTCAGCGAACTGATACTTATTGTCAACCTTTGCATTGAATCCCTGAATGATAATCTCAGTGATTTTCTCTTTCTTCTCTATTGGCATGGCATTCCAACTATAGGGAAGAGCTTTTTCAGGAATAACCTTTATTTTCATGTCACGGTCATCTTCGAAGAAACTTTCTGCCCACTCGCAAACAAACTCTTCGCCTTTATCTGTCAATGTGTACTCAGCCAAGACAGTTGCCTTCGAGTCGGGCGCGCTGGAACTATAAGTAATAACTTCTCCAGACCAAGAATTCTTTGAAATGATCGCAGCCAAAATGAGATCGTATTGCTCGCCTTCATAGCTATAGTCAAAGAGCTCTTCAATGTCCCGATATAAGAAGTTCTCATGACTCATCTCTATATCCATAGTTTCAATCGTCTCTGCCCAAGGCCTATCAATAAATGGGTAAGACATGCTGTTATATGTGTAAGAGCCACGCGAAAATTCATGCTCTAGTTCAACGCCTGGAATACTAAAGAAAAAATTATCGCCATCGTAACTGCTGCGCGAATACCAAAAGTAGATGTCCTTGCGCTCAGTTAGTTCAGGCCACAATGTTCGATAGATAGTTTCATACTTGATCCAGCTATCCACAAATTCATTAAAGTCATATTCCTGATCCACAATCTTTAGATTGGGGTGCAACAATCCTGATGGATGGCCTAATTCATTAAGAGCTTCTAAGTACTTTGCTGGGAACTTGGAGTACTGGAATGCCTGCGATGTAGGCAAACCATAGTGCTCAATCATTGAACTAACCCGAATAGAAGTATCT
>JBIIZP010000101.1:0-3568 GCA_044346215.1 Candidatus Planktophila sp. | reverse complement strand
AACTTGGCATCTGTAACCGCAGTCGCAGTTGATGTGCGGGGACCTGGATCAAAAAGACTAAGTTCGCCGAACATTTCGCCAGGTCCAAGAATTGATAGAAGGTTCTCGCGACCATCTCCGCTGGATGTTCCAAGTTTGAGCTTTCCTTCAGCAATTACATATAAGTGATCGCCTTCATCGCCTTCGGCAAACAAAACAGATCCCTTTGCAATCTTTACGGAATCCATACTTGCCAGCAAGGAAGCAGCAGCAGCGTCATCCAAGGCGGTGAACAGAGGCGCTTTACGAATAACTTCTTGATCTATGGGCACGAGGGGTACTTTACTACCCATGGCGGTCGATGGCGAAATTCGTAAAGGGGCAAAAGCGGTTTATCGCATCCTTACCAAGACCTACCCCAATATTTACTGTGAATTAGATTTTACTAACCCGTTAGAATTAATCATCGCAACGGTGTTGAGCGCCCAGTGCACAGATAAGAGAGTTAACACTGTCACCCCAGCGCTGTTTAAAAAGTACAAAAACCCAAAGGCTTACGCAAAAGCAGATATTCATGAGATTGAAGATTTGGTGCATTCAACGGGTTTTTATCGAGCAAAGGCCCGAAACATAAAGGCGCTCAACATTAAATTGCTTGAAGATTTTGGGGGAGAAGTTCCTAGAACTCTTGAAGAATTAATCACCTTGCCAGGTGTTGGACGCAAAACTGCAAATGTTGTTTTGGGTCATGCCTTTGATACTCCAGGAATAACAGTTGATACTCACTTCGGACGTTTGTCACGGCGCTTTGGTTGGACCAAGGAAACTGATCCAGTAAAAGTTGAAATGATTGTTCAGCAGTTAATTCCACAACCTGAATGGACAAATCTATCTCAGCGCATGATTTGGCATGGACGCAGAATTTGTCATGCACGTAAACCCGCATGCGGTGCCTGCCCAATAGCAAAAATCTGCCCAAGTGTTGGAATTGGTGAGATGGATAAAGCGAAAGCGTTATTGTTGGTAAAGACAGATAAGGATTTCAGATGAAGAAGTTAGTTATCACAGCGGTGCTGCTATTGCTGACGGCATGCTCTCCTTCATCATCATTTGTACAAGGCGAAGTTGTTTCTTGCGAATCAATTTCCCAAGATCCAACCTTTACTGGCGGAATTGAACTGGACTGCCTAGATGGCAGTCAAGGTGCCCAACTTGGTGCATTACGCGGACCAATCGTTGTAAATGTCTGGGGCTCATGGTGTGGACCATGTGAGGAAGAGATACCAGTTTTTCGCGCATTTCATGAAAAAGCTAAAGACAAAGTCCAGCTAATTGGTGTTGATGTAGAAGAAGCAAATTTGAATGATGGCCGTACCTTTGTCCAAGGTAATGGAATTACTTGGCCAAACTTGTATGACCCAGATGGCCGTTCACGCCAATACTTTGGGATGGGTGTTCCTGTTACATGGTTTATCGCAGCCGATGGCAGCGTTGCTTACAAACACATCGGAATCATCAAAGATCTCGATCAGATTCTTGTGCTAACCGAAAAACATCTTGGAGTGCGTCTTTAGTCCTCATCCTTTGATGTGTTTAATCTTTCAGAAATCAGCTTCATAACATTTGGATCAGCAAGGGTTGTTGCATCTCCCACCTGGCGGTTTTCAGCAACATCCTTAAGTAAACGACGCATAATTTTACCGCTTCGAGTCTTTGGTAATTCAGCAACAACCAAGATTTGGCGCGGCTTTGCAATCGCACCGATTTCTTTTGCCACGTGATTGCGTAGTTCGGTAACTAGTTTTTCTCCGCTGGCATGAGCAATTCCTCCACGCAAGATAACGAAGGCAACAATTCCTTGACCTGTCACCGCATCTTGTGCACCTACTACAGCAGCCTCTGCAACTGCTTCATGAGAAACAAGGGCGGATTCAACTTCGGTTGTTGAAATTCGGTGGCCTGAAACATTCATTACATCGTCAACGCGTCCCAGTAACCAGATCGCCCCATCTTTATCTAACTTTGCACCATCTCCTGCAAAGTAAATCCCTTTAAATCGTGACCAATAAGTTTCTTTGTACCGCTCATCTTCGCCCCAAACACCACGCAACATTCCGGGCCATGGTTTATCAAGAATTAAGAAACCACCATGACCTTTTGCAACGGGGTTTGCATCATCATCAACAACGACTGCGCTGATTCCTGGAATAGCTGTCATGGCAGAACCAGGTTTAGTTGCAGTTACACCAGGCAAAGGTGAAATCATGATTCCACCTGTTTCTGTTTGCCACCAGGTATCAACAATAGGACAGCGATTACCACCGATTACTTCTCGGTACCACATCCATGCTTCGGGATTAATGGGTTCTCCGACAGAACCCAACAATCGAAGTGATGACAAGTTGAACTTGTTTGGATACTCATCGCCCCATTTCATCCATGTTCGGATCAAGGTAGGAGCTGTGTACAAAATAGTTACACCATACTTTTCAATTAACTCAAAGATTCGTCCCTTATGCGGTGTATCTGGTGTTCCTTCGTACATTACTTGTGTTGCACCATTCATCAACGGTCCATAAACAATGTAACTGTGACCGGTAATCCAGCCAACATCAGCGGTGCACCAATAAACATCGGTTTCAGGCTTGATATCAAAGACAATTCGATGGGTATAGGCAGCTTGGGTTAAATAGCCACCAGTTGTATGAAAAATTCCTTTTGGCTTTGCAGTGGTTCCCGATGTGTACAAGATGAATAGTGGATGCTCGGAATCAAAGCTTTCAGCGATGTGTTCTGCAGCTTGTCGGTCAACTATGTCATGCCACCAGATATCAGTTGCAGGATTCCAGGCAGTTTCTTGTTGCGTACGTTGAACAACCAAAACACTCTTTACATTGTGCTTACCCTTGAGCGCTTCATCGACTGCAGGTTTTAGAGCAAACGCTCCACCTTTTCTAAAGCCTCCATCGGCGGTAATGACCAGTTTCGCATCCGCATCCTGGATACGTGATAAAAGTGCTTCGGCAGAAAAACCTCCAAAGACAACAGAGTGAGCCGCCCCAATACGAGCGCATGCCAACATTGCAATTGCAGCTTCTGGAATCATCGGCATGTAAATAGCGACGCGATCCTTAGCTTCAATTCCTAACTCGATAAGTGCGTTAGCAGTTTTCTTAACTTCAGTTAACAACTGTGCGTAAGTAATCGTTCGAGTGTCACCAGGCTCGCCCTCAAAGTGAAATGCAACTCGGTCTCCGCGACCTTCAATGACATGACGATCTAGTGCATTAAAGGATGCGTTGATCTTTCCGCCCACAAACCATTGTGCATAAGGTGCATCCCACTGAAGAGTTTGTGTCCAAGGCGCTTCCCACGTTAACGCTTTAGCTTGTTGGTCCCAAAAAGCCAATCGGTCCTTTTCGGCAAGATCGAAGAGATCTGCCGTGGCATTTGCTTGCGCTGCAAATTCTGCGGTGGGTGGAAATTCGCGTTCCTCACTGAGCAGGTTCTCTAAAGATTCGCGGTCTTGGCCCATAACGCAAGAGGTTACCTCTTCACCATTGTTATCAACAGAGAATTGGCGATCGAT
>JBIIZP010000102.1:0-3568 GCA_044346215.1 Candidatus Planktophila sp. | reverse complement strand
TCAGGCACTTGCCGTTTCGCCATGGAAGGAAGATTAAATATGAGTGCGCCTATTTCAAAGGTTTGCGATGAGTTGATCGGGATAAGAGATCAGTTTGAAGATAATGAAGAATTATTTGAAGCAATTACGAGCAGTGACAATGCCGAAGATCTTCTAGTTGCAATTGGAATGGCTCATGCCTATACCGAAGGCGCTATTACCTTAAATGAAATAGGGGAGAACCACTTAAAGGTATCGCTCGAAGAGATCAAACAGATCGCTGAAGAATTCGGTGACACCGACGAAGAGGATGATGACGAATGAGCCACGGTTTGTACTCTGATCCTTACCTTAAAGCGTTGCTTGAAAAAGAGCCGAAACTAGCTGAAGAGTTCCTAAAGGGGATAGCAAACACAGAGTATGTGAAAGAGCCAGAAGTTATGGCATGTGTTGAAGTCCCAGGATGGGTATTGGAAAAAGTTGGAGTGGATGCATGTAAGAATCCAAATTTTCCTATAGAAAAATTTAACGAGTTCTTGAAAGATGAAGAGCTAGTTTCTAAGCAATACTGGCGGATATTCGAATCTCCTCATTTAAGTCAGATACAGATTAACAATTTGCTTAAGAGTAATGATGTCAATGTTCGTGGCTTGGCCCTGATTCACCCTTTAGGCGACGCTTCCGAGTTATTGCAGTATTTGAAGGAGATGATCTCGGATCCCGCGGAGGATTATCTCGAAAGGAATCGCTCCACTTATGTGATAATCCATATTTGTGAAAAGGCAATTTTGACTGATGAAATCTTCGCTTATCTTTTTAGCGTTCATGATTACAAGGGTTTTTCTAAAACAATCGGTCAGGCCCTATGGGTTAATCCGACATTAAGTGATGAGCAAAAGGCTGCTCTAGTTTTAAGTGATATACAACCCAAAGATGAATCTGCAGGTGACTATTGGGCTGATCAGGACATTCACTTCATCTCATCCGTACCTTACTTTCAATCTCTGGGAACAGCATTTAGTGATTACAAGAGAAAAAAATTTGAAGCCGTCCCAGTCGCAAGTCAGAATGTTGAGGAATTTTTCAGCAAATCTGGCCATCACATTTCTGTAGTTCTATCTACAAATTATGAAGTTGAAATCGAGGCTTCAATTGCAGGGTTAGCAGAGATTATTTCTCTCGAGTTATTACATCGCATGTTCTGGACAGATTTATGCGAGAGAGAGGATTTTGACATCTATCGTAGAAACGCTTACCGAACAGATGATCTTTTTATTTCCCACCCAATCCTTGGAGCTGAGTTTGAAGAGACGCAGGCAGATGAGGCAACCAAGCTTGGTGGCGTACTTATATATAGGAATCAAAGTTGGATAAGTGCGGATGAAGAGCTAAGTGTTGATCGAGCTGCTGCCTTGCTAAGTTCTTATGGTGAGCCAATGGTTACTCTCTTAGAAGATGGAAACTATGAAAGTATCGGACAGTTCTTGATTGCAATGAGCTATGAGGATCCAGGAATTGCTAAAAAGTATGGCTTTGAGGTGACCGATAACGGTTATGAATGGATGGTCGATGCGGGGTGGGAGACTGCTGAATCTGACGATTTCGATGTCTCGGCAAGACTTAATTTGATATTTGGTGAAACTCTCAGTTGGGCAAAACTGCCAGACTCTAAGAAAGAGAAGCTATTTGAATTTTTGTGTCTAGGTTTCAATTACAGGGAATCCAAACTTCGCAATGACTCAATTCATTTCTTGGGTTGCATGGCGCTACATGAAAACACACCGAAATCAATTCTTGAAAAGCTTGCAAAGCTTAACGATCCATTAGTTAATGAAGTTCTAGCAAGTCGCGCATCCTGACCAGATGAAGCTGATCAAAAGATTCCCGCAGATCATTCTGGGGCTTGCACTTTGTTATGCAGGTATTGGGCATTTAACAACTAGTCGGCAAGAGTTTCAGGCGCAGGTTCCCAATCTGTTAAAGGATTATGCAGATTTTGTTGTTGTGGCATCTGGGGTCGTTGAAATTGTTTTGGGTCTCGCTTTGGTCGCGTTGTGGAAGTACCGAGTGCAGGTGGGTTGGGTTGCGGCTGCGTTTTTTGTGGCGATCTTTCCGGGAAACATCTCGCAGTATGTAAACGGTGTTGATGCATTTGGCTTAGATAGCGATACATCCCGCTTGGTGCGGTTGTTCTTTCAGCCAGTGTTGGTGATGTGGGCGTTGCTCAGTACTGGGGCTTGGGGATCGTGGAGATCAAAGCCAAAGCCAGAGGTTAAAGATGAATTAGAAGAGGACACTATCTACGGATAGTTAATTGAGTTTGCTGTATTGGTAACTCAGTGATGCTGCGATTGCTACCCAGATTTGATAGGGGACTAGAGCAATTGCGATGGGGATTGATGTTCTAAAGGCGATGATCAGCATCGGGATTGTTAATGCTGCAGTTGCTGCAAGTGCCATGGATGCAAGGCTTAAGTTATGTGGGCGATAGAACTGGAAGGCCCAGGTAAGTGCGCAGGCAACTGATAGTGCAAAGAATGCTAAGTAGATCAATGTGGTTGTGGTGGTTGCGCGTTGTGCAATGGTGACCGCGGCGATTCCAAGAACAACAAAGTTATAGGGCCAGATGATTCCAAAGATGAAATCTGGCGGCTGCCAAGCTGGTTGGTTTAAGGAGCGATACCAACCATCGCCGGTGTTGACCCACAGTCCTGAGCCGATGGCATAGGCAAAGACCATCGCTAGGCCTGTAATAGTGGTCAGACTTTTCATGACCTGAGCCTAGTGGCGCGGGTTCGGGGGTAGGGGAGATGGATAACCTAAAATTGTCAGCGTAGCCTGAGATGCTTTGAACGACCCTGAGGAGCCCAAATGCACAAGAACCTAAGCCGCCGTCTAAAGATGATGATCGTTGTTGCTATAACGATCTTTTCTCTGAGTTCCACGATGGTTCCCACATCTGCCATAGACCTTGGTGCAAAAGCCAAATACATCATCTCGGTTACTCCTGCGGCAAAGGCTGCGGTTGAGGCAGCTGTTGTAAAAGCTGGCGGAAAGATTGATAGAAAGTACAACTATGTCTTTGATGGCTACACCGTTGAGCTTCCGAAATTGGTTGCAGGGTTGCTTGCAAAGATTCCTAATGTTTTAACTGTTGAAGAGGATCGCGAAGTATTTGGTCTTTCAATTCAAAAAACACAAAGCCCGACTCCTGCCTGGGGATTAGATCGTGTCGATCAGCGCGAAAAGGTTGGTCTGCCGGGTTCAACCAGTGCCTACGGCTATCGCAGCGCTGGAGCTGGTGCGACGATTTACATCGGTGATACCGGAATTTATCCGCATGCAGATTTAGCGGGACGTCTTTCAACTTCTGGTTATTCATCAATTAATGATGGAAATGGCACTATGGATTGCAATGGTCACGGAACACACGTTGCAGCAACAGCTGCAGGAACAAAATATGGTTTAGCAAAAAATGCCCGCGTTGTTCCAGTTCGATTGCTGAGCTGTGGTGGCAGTGGCGCATATTCAGGAGTTATTGCAGCACTTGACTGGATCCTGAGCCCTGAAAATCCAAATCCAAAGACAC
>JBIIZP010000148.1:0-3576 GCA_044346215.1 Candidatus Planktophila sp. | reverse complement strand
GCGCAGTAACGCGCGGCGCGACAAGTGCAGCAGCTTCTCCTTTCGGTTATTTCCGTGGAACTTCTGCAGATAACCGTCCTTATGATGTTGCAGAAGAGATTCACTCTGGCGATGTTGCCTTGGTTCCATATGGCTGGCATGGCCCAGTTGCAGCAGGTCCTGGATATGACCTCTATTTCTTTAATGTAATGGCAGGTCCTGACCCAGAGCGCGCATGGAATGCCACCGATCATCCTGACCAGGCATGGATTCGACATACTTGGCAATCACAGCAAATGGACCCAAGATTGCCCTACGGCGCATAGAAAGGAATTGATATGGCAATGCGAAAGATGACTGTGAGCCAGGCGATTGTTGAATTCCTAGCTCATCAATACACGGTCGATGGCGCAGATCGCGAACGCACGATTCCTGGAATCTTCGGAATTTTTGGACACGGAAATGTTGCCGGTATTGGTCAAGCGCTTAAGCAATTTTCTGTTGACAACCCTTTGCTCATGCCTTATTACCAAGCGCGCAATGAACAAGCCATGGTGCATGAATCTTCTGCATTTGCTCGTATGAAGCGTCGTCGCGCCACCTTTGCATGTACGGCATCTGTTGGCCCAGGAGCAACCAATATGCTGACGGGTGCTGCAGTTGCGACGACAAATCGTTTGCCAGTGCTCTTACTTCCATCTGACACCTTTGCCAATCGCTCATCTGATCCAGTGTTGCAACAACTAGAAACACCTCATGATGCAACTCTTTCTGTCAACGATGCCTTTAAACCTCTCTCACGTTTCTTTGATCGCGTGCAGCGACCAGAACAAGTCTTCTCTGCACTCTTGGGTGCAATGCGCGTCCTAACAGATCCTGTCGAAACTGGCGCTGTCACAATCTGTCTTCCTGAGGATGTGCAGGCAGAGATCATTGAGGTCCCTGAAGAATTCTTGGCAGATCGTGACTGGCATATTCGTCGCCCTCGTTCTGAGGCCTCCCTCCTTGCTGAAGTTGCCCGCGTTATTGCATCCTCTAAAGCTCCACTCATCATTGCTGGTGGTGGAGTTATCTACTCTGACGCTCATCAGGCACTGCAAAAATTTGTAGAGCAGACAAGGATTCCTGTCAGCGCATCACAAGCTGGGGTTGGTTCGCTCAACTGGGATCACTCACAGTACTTAGGCTCAGTCGGTGCCACAGGTACAACTGCCTCAAATAGGCTAGCAAAAGAGGCTGATGTGGTTATCGGAATCGGTACTCGCTACAGTGATTTCACAACATCAAGTCGTACCGCATTCCAAAACCCTGATGTGCGCTTTATCAATATCAATATCGCCTCATTTGATGCCTTCAAGCACGGCAGCGCGCTGCCAGTGGTCGCAGATGCCCGCGAAACATTGACAGAGCTGTCAACTCTGCTCTCCTCCTTTCAAGTTTCTAATGAGTATGCAGCACGTGTTGCCAAGGAAAAGCGCGAATGGGATGCAGTACTTGATGCGGCCTTTGTAGATCAAAAGCGCGCACTACCTAGCCAAACTGAAATTATCCATGCAGTGCAATCTGCATCCGATGCAACCGATACAGTCATTTGTGCAGCAGGTTCGCTACCGGGTGATCTGCATAAATTATGGCGTGTTCGTTCACCTCTTGGTTATCACGTTGAATACGCCTTCTCCTGTATGGGATATGAAATTGCTGCCGGTTTAGGTGCAGCCCGCGCAGGTGCGATGCCTATCGTGATGGTGGGAGATGGTTCATATCTGATGATGCATACTGAAATTGTTTCAGCAGTTGCCGAAGGGTTAAAATTTGTCATCGTCCTCATTCAAAACCATGGCTTTGCTTCAATCGGCCATCTCTCAGAAAATATCGGCTCCCAGCGTTTTGGTACCCAATATCGATTCCATGACGGGCCAGGCAACAACTTTGAAAATGGCCAGAAGTTGCCAATTGATTTAGCTGCGAATGCAGCAAGCCTTGGCATTGATGTGATCAGCATTAAAGAATCCCCTTCTGCAATTGCAGATCTTCACGCAGCAGTGAAGAAGGCCAAAGCCTCAATGACAGCAACTTTGATTCATATCAATAGCGATCCACTGCTCTATTCACCTGGAGGTGAAGGCTGGTGGGATGTTCCGATTGCGCCAATCTCGACTCTTGCAACCACCCAAAATGCATATGCGAAGTATTCAGTAGATGTTATGAAGCAGCGCCCGTTGCTCGGTAATGGCAAAATAGATAAGAAATAGGAGCTCGCTCATGACACAGCAAATCCGCGTAGGTACCGCTCCCGATTCATGGGGTGTCTGGTTTCCCAGTGAACCTCATCAAGTGCCATGGGATCGCTTCCTTGATGAAGCTGTAGAAGCTGGCTACCACTGGATTGAGCTCGGCCCTTATGGATATCTACCAACAGATCCGAAGCATTTGGAGGATGAGCTCGGTAAGCGCAATCTCATGATGACCGCCGGCACAGTCTTTACTGGATTCCATAAAGAAGATGAAAGTCAATGGCAGCGCGCATGGGATCAAGCACTTGCTGTTGCAACGCTTGTTTCAAAACTAGGCGTCGAGCACCTGGTTGTAATTCCTGATCTCTGGCGCGATGACAAGACCGGCCAAGCGCGCGAATCCCGCACGCTTTCTAATGAACAGTGGAAGCGACTTGCTGCTGGACATAACAAGTTAGGTAAGGCTCTCCTTGAAGAGTTTGGTATTCATCAGCAATTCCACTCACATGCAGATAGTCATATCGGTACCTATCAAGAAGTTGAACGCTACCTACATGAGACTGATCCAATGTATTCCAACCTCTGTCTTGATACCGGACACTTTGCCTACTACTTAGGTGACAACATCAAGATGATGAACGCCTACCCAGAGCGCATTGGATACCTTCACCTGAAGCAGGTACATCCAGATATCTTGGCTGAGACTCTAAAGAATGACCTTCCATTTGTTGAAGCAGTTGCTATGGGAGTCATGACAGAGCCAGGATTTGATGGAGTTCCAAAGTTTGCACCCATCATTGAGCGCGCACTTGAAATCAATCCAGATATCTTCGCCATCATCGAACAAGATATGTACGGCTGCCCGGTAGATATGCCATTCCCAATTGCGCAACGCACTCGCGAACATATCTTGGCTGCCACCCGTGCTGCTCGCGTGAAGTAGGCATCTATGGCTAAGAAGACACTCACAGCAAACTCAGTCACTATCTACCGCACCGCGAAGGATCTCAAATGAGCGAGTCGCCATTTCTCTACATGAAGAAGAATTCCAGGACTGTCTTGTGGAATGACTCAGCCGATCCTAAAGAGCTAAAAGATGCACTTACCTGGGGAATCGTTGGTGCAACTTGTAATCCAGTCATCGCACTATCTGCCCTTAAGGCCGATCAAGAGCACTGGATTTCACGCATCACGAGCTATGCCAAGTCAAATCCAACTGCCACAGATGATGAAATAGGCTGGGCGATGGTGAAAGAACTTTCTATTAACGCTGCAAAGTTGTTTGAGACAGAGTTTGAGAAGCAGAACGGTCGCAACGGTCGTCTCTCTATTCAAACAGATCCACGTAACTTTAGAGACGCTA
>JBIIZP010000100.1:0-3584 GCA_044346215.1 Candidatus Planktophila sp. | reverse complement strand
TTGCCAACTGATCGATTTTCCTTTGAAGGTTTTCCTCCACGTACAGCAGGTGCTCGCCTTGTAAAATTTGAAAAACTTCGTTTTGAAGAGCGAACCATGGTTTTCTTTGAAGCACCACACCGGCTTGTAGATTCTTTGGCAGATTGCGTAAATGTATTCGGAGCAGAACGACAAGGCGCGATTTGTCGTGAAATGACAAAGCGATATGAAGAAACAATTCGTGGCTCCTTGGCGCAATTGGCCACATGGTCAAATAGAAATGAAGTTTTAGGTGAAATCACAATCGTGATTGCAGGAGCTGTAACTGACTCGGCATCACTGACGGCGGCAGAAATGGTGGCTCGAGTTCGTGAATTTGAGGTGGCCGGAATGGATCGAAAGGCCGCAATTGCAACAGTTGCTGATGAATTTGGGATTGCCAAACGCCTTGTTTATGCCGCAGTGGTCGATGCGAATAAGATGAGCAAGTGACTAAGTCTTTCTATTTAACGACGCCGATCTATTACGTCAACGATGCCCCTCATATCGGGCATGCTTACACAACCGTTGCGGGAGATGTGCTGACCCGTTGGCACCGCCAAAAAGGTGAATCAGTGTGGTTCTTAACTGGGACAGATGAGCATGGACAAAAAGTTATGCGCACTGCGGAAGCTAATAATTCAGCACCGCAAGCATGGGTAGATAAATTAGTTCAAGAGGCTTGGAAGCCAAATTGGGAGCATCTGAATATTGCCAATGATGATTTCATTCGCACCACAGAGAAGCGCCATACAGAACGTGTTCAAAAATTTTTGCAGTCACTCAAAGATTCAGGTCACATCTACGCCGGCAAGTACGAAGGTCCATATTGCGTTGGGTGTGAAGAGTTCAAACTTCCTGGTGATCTCATCGAAATTGATGGCGCTAAGTGCTGTCCGATCCATAGCAAGCCAATTGAATTAGTAAATGAAAACAATTGGTTCTTTAAACTTTCTGCATTTGTTGAGCCATTGATTGCACATTACAAAGATAACCCTGATGCTTGTCAACCAGAAAGTGCCCGCAACGAAGTTGTTTCCTTCCTCGAAGGTGGCGTTTCAGATCTTTCAATCTCTCGTTCAACATTTGATTGGGGTATTCCTGTTCCGTGGGATACCGATCAAGTTGTCTATGTTTGGTTTGATGCACTACTTAACTATGCAACTGCGGTTGGTTTAACAGATGCACCAGATTCTGAAGGTGGCAAGAAGTTTGCACAGATCTGGCCAGCAGATGTGCACTTGGTCGGAAAAGACATTTTGCGTTTCCATGCAGTCATCTGGCCCGCTATGTTAATGGCGGCAGGCCTTCAAGTTCCTAAGAAAGTTTTTGCTCACGGCTGGTTATTAGTTGGTGGCGAAAAGATGAGTAAGAGTAAGTTGACCGGAATTGCGCCAAAGGACATCACTGATCACTTTGGAATCGACGCTTTCCGTTACTACTTCTTGCGAGCAATTCCATTTGGCACAGATGGCTCTTTCTCTTGGGAAGATATGAGCGCCCGTTACACATCAGAGCTAGCAAATGACTTTGGCAACCTGGCTTCACGAAGTGCTGCAATGGTTGAAAAGTATTGCGCTGGTTCACTTCCGGCGGTTAGCCATGATGCTGGTTTGGAAACCGCGCTAAAGGAAACTGTTGCAAAAGCCGATGCTGCAATGTGTGCACTTGATTTCCAAGGTGGAATCATGGCGATTATGGATTTCTGCAAACAAGTAAATGGTTATGTGACCATTAAAGAGCCTTGGATTCTTGCAAAAGATCCAGCCAACCAGGCTGTGCTCGAAGAAGTTTTGTACAACACCGCTGAATCATTGCGAGCACTTGCCGTTTTATTGCATCCAGTTATGCCACAAACGTGCGAGATTTTATGGGAAAGCCTTGGAGCACAAAAAACTCTAGGTGATCTCTCTGCTCAAAAGATTTCAGATGTGGCTACCTGGGGCCAGCTTCCACAAGGTGCAACAGTTACTAAGACACCTGTTTTGTTCCCTCGTCTAGAAACTCCTGCTTCTTAAAGCATGGCTGATCGCCACAATCGCGATATCGATCGACCTCGCGCACCGCTGCCAGAACCTTTACCGGTTCCAACAGTTGATGCACATGCTCACATGGAAATAGTTACCGATGCAGCTTTTGATTCCAAAGAGGTTGCAGATGTAATCGCCGAAGCAAAGTCAGTCAATGTCGATCGAATTGTTCAAGTGGGATACTCGGCAGAACAATCTCAATGGTGCGTGGCAGCTGCAGAAAAATGGAATACATCTGTGCTTGCAGCGGTTGCTTTGCATCCCAATGAAGCCCCAGTTGTCGCTGACCTTGACGCGGATTTAAAGATCATCGAAGAGCTCGCCAAACATCCACGCGTACGTGCAATCGGTGAAACTGGTTTGGATTACTTTAGAACGCCACCAGAGCTTCGCAAGCGTCAACAAGATTCCTTTAAGTGGCATATCGAATTAGCTAAGAAGACAAATAAAGCACTGGTAATTCATGATCGTGATTCACATGATGATGTTTTATCAGTTCTTCTAGAAGTCGGTGCGCCAAAAAACACGGTCTTTCATTGCTTTTCAGGCGATGTTGCGATGGGAAAGCTATGTATCGAACGTGGCTACATCTTGTCATTTGCTGGGACATTGACCTTCAAAAACGCACCTGAACTTCGCGAAGCGGTAAAGCTTGTACCTGCCGATCAGTTGTTAGTAGAAACAGATTCCCCTTTCTTGGCACCTTCACCACATCGCGGGGCCAGCAATACTCCGGCGCAGATTGCAAATATTGTGCGCGCAATGGCGGTTGAAAGAAATCAAGATCTGGCCGAACTTGCCACCGCGCTCAGTGATAACGCAGAACGAATCTTTGGATCTTTCGCACCATGACATTGCTAGGTGCGGCACAGATCCGCGAACTTGCAGCAAAGTTAGATTTAAAACCATCTAAATCTTTGGGCCAGAACTTTGTTATAGATTCAAATGTCTGTACGAAAATCGTACGAACTGCAGGTGTTACCGCCGAGGATATTGCACTAGAAATCGGGCCAGGACTTGGTTCGCTCACCCTTGCAATGTTGGATGCGGCTAAATCTGTGATTGCCGTTGAAATAGATCCACGTCTTGCCCAGCAACTTCCGCTGACTGTGGCTGAACACTTTGCCCATCCCGAAAATTTAACTGTTATCAATAAAGATGCACTTGCCGTCCATGATCTACCAGTTGCTCCAACGGTTCTGGTTGCTAACTTGCCATATAACGTTTCAGTGCCAGTTCTACTGCACTTGCTTGAAAAATTTCCAACAATTCGCACAGGTGTTGTGATGGTTCAAGCCGAAGTCGCAGATCGCTTGGCGGCAAAACCTGGCGGCAAAGAGTATGGAATCCCAAGTGTGAAAGCTGCTTGGTGGGCAGATGTGAAAAATGTAGGAACAGTCTCTCGTTCAATCTTCTGGCCAGCACCTAATGTTGATTCAAAGTTAGTTGGTTTCACGCGTCGCGAAACTGCGGGCAGCGAGGAAATGCGAGAAAAGGTTTTCACAATTATCGATGCCGCCTTTGCTCAGCGCAGAA
>JBIIZP010000099.1:0-3608 GCA_044346215.1 Candidatus Planktophila sp. | reverse complement strand
TCTTGCTTAGTGGCAATCATGGGGAGATAGCTAAGTGGCGCGCAGCCCAAGCCGCAGAACGCGCAAAGAAGAATCTCTAAGCATCAAGTAGAGTTGCCCTATGTGCAGATTATTAGCTTTTACATCACTAGAACGTAAGAGTTTTTACGATGTTGTCGGCTCCGATTTCGAGAAATTCGTTGCCCTATCTGCCGAACATAAAGATGGCTGGGGTATCGGCCACGAAGGTGGCGTAATCAAGGACATCAACCCAGCTCACCGAAGCACTCTTTTAGACGAAACAGGTAAAAGTCTAGAAACTGCTGGTGCGCTCTTTCACCTGCGTCTTGCTTCAAAGGGAATCACGATCAACATTGATAACAACCACCCGTTTACACATGGCACAACAACATTTATGCACAATGGCACAATTCGCCCATCTAATGCTGCCGAGCAGTTCATTAGTGAGACATACAGATCACAAATAACTGGCACGACAGACAGTGAAAGATTTTTCTATGCACTTTTATCCCAGGTTGATGACCTTGGTTTGGTCGAAGGTGTTCGGAGTACTGTTAATCAAATTCGAACAATTGCAGATTATTCTGCCCTCAACATCATGGTTCAGACTCCTGATACTTTGATTGCGGTGTGCGAGTTTAATGACAGCAATCAAAGCGAATGGAGTGGGCCAGATCATTACGAACTTCGCTTCTCACCACGCGCAGATGATTTCTTGATTGCATCAACCGGTTGGGGAAATACTGATTGGCAGCATCTTGATAACCATCAGATGCTGGTTGTGGATCGCTCGACCCTTAAGTATTCAATTTCGGACCTATGACCCGTACCTACACAGTCGAAACTTACGGCTGCCAAATGAATGTTCACGACTCTGAAAGAATTGCGGGGTTGTTGGATGAGGCTGGATTTATTCCAGTAGTAACTGGCGAACAAGCAGATATTGTTGTTTTTAATACATGTGCCGTCCGCGAAAATGCGGACAATAAACTGTATGGAAACTTAAGCTTCCTAGCCCCCATCAAAAAGGCCAACCCCAATATGCAGATTGCTGTTGGAGGTTGCCTTGCACAAAAGGATCAAGCAACCATCCTTAAGAAAGCACCTTACGTTGATGTTGTTTTCGGCACGCACAATGTTGGATCTTTGCCCGTCTTGCTTGAGCGTGCGCGAATTGAAGAAGAATCGCAGATCGAAATTCTAGAAGCGCTGGAGCATTTCCCATCAACACTTCCGGCCAGACGTTTGTCGGCTTTTTCTTCATGGGTTTCAGTTTCAGTGGGCTGCAATAACACCTGCACTTTTTGCATCGTTCCCGCTTTGCGTGGAATTGAAAAAGATCGCAATGAAGCCGATATTTTGTCCGAAGTCAAAGCTCTTGTCGATCAAGGGGTAATTGAAATTACTTTGCTTGGCCAAAATGTAAATGCCTATGGCGTGGATTTTGGAGATCGCCAAGCCTTCGCCAAGCTACTTCGCAAGTGTGGAGAAATTGATGGACTAGAACGCGTTCGCTTTATGTCGCCGCACCCACGAGATTTCACCGATGATGTTATTGAAGCAATGGCACAGACCTCTAACGTCATGCCCCATTTACATATGCCTTTGCAATCAGGATCGGATCGAATTCTTCAGCATATGCGCAGGTCATATCGAACCGACAGATACTTAGGAATTCTAGATCGCGTTCGCGCAGCCATTCCTCATGCCGCAATCACAACCGACATCATTGTTGGTTTTCCGGGAGAAATTGAAGAAGATTTTCAGGCGACTTTAGATTTATGCTCGACAGCGCGTTTTACAGCCGCCTATACCTATCAATATTCAAAACGTCCTGGAACACCTGCTGCGACCATGCCTGATCAAGTTGCGGCAGAAGTTGTCGGCGAGCGATACACACGCTTACATAACCACCAACAGTCAATTTCCTTGTCAGTAAATCAGGAAGCTATTGGTACAACCCACAAAGTATTAGTAGGTGATTACGAAGGTCGCCGCGATGAGGCGCAAGAACGTTTAACAGGACGCAGTGAAGATTTTAGGTTAGTTCACTTTGACAACAAGTTTGTTGCCCGTCCCGGAGATGAAGTAGAAGTCAAGATTTCCGAGGCCTCTGCGCATTATTTAATTGGTGAACCACTATCAGTGCGTCAAACCAGGGGAGCGCAAGCACATCAAATTCGGATTGAAACCCCAGGGCCAGCATCGACCATGCTTGGAATCCCAACGGTTAAGCGATGAGATTGATTGTCATTTGTGGTGCAACTGCCACAGGCAAAAGCGATCTAGCAGTTTCTCTTGCACAACAGATAAATGCCGAAGTGATAAACGCAGATTCTATGCAACTGTATAAAGGGATGGACATCGGCACCGCCAAGATAAGGATGCAAGAGCGCAAAGGGATTACGCACCACATGATGGATTTGCTTGAAGTTAATCAAGATGCCAATGTTGCCTGGTATCAAGAAAATGCTCGCTCGGTGATTTCAGATATTCATGCTCGCGGCAAGGATGCAATCATCGTGGGCGGTACAGGGCTGTACATCAAGGCGATTTTGGATGAACTCAATTTTCCCGACACGGATCCCGTAGTTCGCGCCGAGCTGGAATTGGAATTTGCCACAAAAGGCATTGGGCCACTTTTCGAGCGCTTAGAAAAACTGGATCCTGCAGCTGCTTTGGCGATAGATAAAGCTAATTCGCGTCGAGTAATTCGCGCATTAGAAGTTATAAAGATAACTGGCAAACCCTTTACCGCTAATTTGCCTCGTGAAGAAAGTTCTCGGTATCCAGGGGCACAACAGTTTGGTCTTGTAATGCATCGCGATACTTTGTCAGAGCGAATATCTTTACGTGTTGATCGCATGTGGGAGCAAGGTTTAGTTCAAGAGGCAGAAAAACTTGTGACTGCCGGAATCATGCAGGGTACAACTGCTCAACGAGCTTTGGGTTATGCGCAAGTGATCGCGCAGATCGAAGGCAAGGTAACCGAAGAAGAAGCACAGGAAGAGACCAAAAGAACAACCAGACAGTATGCCCGCCGTCAAGAAACTTGGTTTTCCCGTGATGATCGCATCACCTGGATTTCACCGGTACAAAACGCTCTCCAGCGCATCCTTGAATCGATAAACTAATGACGATGATTGCAACATATGGGCATGGTACCGAAAACGATTTTGTCCTCGTTTTCGATCCTAGCGATGAGTATTCGATTACAACAGCGCAG
This sequence comes from Candidatus Planktophila sp., assembly GCA_044346215.1. GTDB lineage: Bacteria > Actinomycetota > Actinomycetes > Nanopelagicales > Nanopelagicaceae > Planktophila. Next base: position 382 of record JBIIZP010000099.1, on the reverse strand, counting down.
ACAGCAGCCATTTGTAATCGAGAATCAGGTATAGGCGCTGATGGCTTGATTCGCATGATTAAGCGTGATGGCAAATGGTTTATGGATTATCGAAATGCCGACGGATCAATTGCTGAAATGTGCGGCAACGGCATACGTGTCATGGCTAGATACCTTGTTGAACGAGGGCATCAGCCAGAAGGAATATTCGCAATCAATACACGAGATGGAGTTAAACACTTAAGGGTCCCGCTAACAGATGACATCTCAGTCAACATGGGTCAGGTAACTGATGAAGCAGAAAGTATTACCGCTGGCACAAATGGACATATTTGGAACGGATACAACATCAGTGTGGGTAATCCACACGCAGTCGTGTTTGTTGATGATATGTCCCTAATTG
>JBIIZP010000016.1:0-12107 GCA_044346215.1 Candidatus Planktophila sp. | reverse complement strand
CAGTAAAGCGCCCTGAGCAGTTGTTATTGACCGCCGATGTGAAGTATGAACTTCCAGCCCCTGACCTACTGCGAGCAGGCCCCGCAGCCAAGGCTAAGAGCAAAGCAAACGAAGCTGTAGTGGCTGCCTTAACCGAAGTGTTTATGCAGTTCGAAATTGATGCCAAAGTAACTGGCTTTATGCGCGGCCCGACCGTAACCCGCTATGAAGTTGAACTCGGAAATGCGGTCAAGGTTGAAAGAATTACTGCTTTGTCTAAGAATATTTCTTATGCCGTCGCCAGCGGCGATGTTCGGATTCTCTCTCCGATTCCTGGAAAATCCGCGGTAGGAATTGAAATTCCCAATGCCGATCGTGAGATCGTTGCCTTAGGCGATGTTTTACGCTCAACAGTTGCAGGTCAAGATCTACATCCAATGCTGGTTGCTTTAGGTAAGGATGTTGAAGGTAATTTTGTGTGTGCAAACCTAGCCAAAATGCCTCACCTTTTGGTGGCAGGTGCAACGGGTGCAGGTAAGTCATCGATGATTAATGCAATGATTACTTCCATCTTGATGCGCTCAACACCAGATGATGTTCGCTTAGTGTTGATAGATCCTAAGAGAGTTGAACTAACCGCCTACGAAGGAATCCCACACTTAATTACACCAATTATTACCAGTCCGAAGAAAGCTTCCGACGCTCTGACATGGGTTGTTCGTGAAATGGATCTTCGATATGAGGACCTTTCAACATTTGGCTTTAGGCACATCGATGATTTTAATAAGGCGGTCCGCGCGGGCAAAGTAGTCGTTCCAGAGGGTAGCGATAGAACAGTTGAGCCATACCCATATCTTTTGGTCATTATCGATGAACTTGCAGACTTAATGATGGTGGCAGCTAAAGAGGTCGAAGAATCAGTTGTGCGAATTACCCAGCTTGCTAGATCGGCAGGTATTCACTTAGTTCTGGCAACTCAGCGACCATCAGTAGATGTCGTAACGGGTTTGATTAAAGCAAACGTTCCTTCACGTTTGTCATTTGCTACAAGTTCACTTGCTGATAGTCGAGTCATTTTAGATAGCCCTGGAGCAGAAAAACTTGTTGGTCAAGGTGATGGACTCTTTATTCCAATGGGTGCTAGCAGAGCGATTCGAATTCAAGGTGCATATGTATCAGAACGCGAAATTGAAGCGGTAACTTCACATGTGAAGAAGCAGCTCAAACCGCGCTATCGAGAGGATGTAACTGCGCCAGTCAATCAAATGAAAATGGTTGATAAAGAGATTGGCGATGATTTAGATATCTTGTGCCAAGCGGTAGAGCTAGTTGTTGGAACACAATTTGGATCCACCTCAATGCTTCAGCGAAAGTTGCGGGTTGGTTTTGCAAAAGCGGGTCGCTTGATGGACTTGATGGAGTCTCGCGGAATCGTTGGACCATCCGAAGGATCCAAAGCCCGCACCGTCTTGGTTAAGCCTGATGAACTTGATTCAGTGCTAGCTACCCTTCGGGAGTATTAATTCCGAGTTAATTGCAGGTGATCAACCCAGTTTCACCCCTTATCTTCACACCTTCATCTAGTCACCCTAACCCTGCGCGACTTACACTTAGACCTCACCCCATGCATAAAGGATATTTAATGTCACTTGGATCACTGATTTCTAAGGCGCGTAAGGATGCTGGCCTTAGCATCGATGATCTTTCTGCAGCCACAAATATTCGTGGCACTTTGCTCCGTGAAATGGAAGCAGATAATTTTTCACAGTGTGGCGGTGAAACCTATGCGCGTGGTCACCTAAGAAATATCGCAGTTAAGCTAAATGTTGAGCCGCAAATTTTTCTAACGGCCTTTGAAGATGCGCAACTGCAAGTAGACCGATCCATACAAGATTTGCTCGTTGAAAATAATGTCATGCGCGAACCGAAAGAGGTTCGAAAAGTTTCGTGGAAAGTTTTAGTTACAATTTCCGTAGCATCATTATTTGCAGCAGGCCTTGCACAAATTGTTGTCTCCAGTAACTCAACACCAGATATTCCTGTGGCTATTGAAGAGACCGCAACAGCTACTCCGTCACCAGAGGCAACACCAGAAGCAGCAGCCACCCAAGAAGCAGTGCCTACCGATGATGCAACTGTTTCGACGGGGCAAGGAGTCGAGGTAGTTATCGCAGCAACTCGAGCTAAGAGTTGGCTCTTTGTTTCTGATTCATCTGGGAGAGTGCTTTTTAGTGGCCAAATTCCTGTTGGATTATCAAAAACATTTTCCGCAGACCTTCAGTTGAATCTGAAAATTGGCAATGCAGGGGGAGTGGATTTGTCAGTAAATGGCAAAAAGATCGATTCTCTAGGAACTAATGGCCAAGTTGTTAGCGTGTCGTACGGGGTAGATTCCTAATTCCATATTGCACGGTAAGATTGTGCAAATGAAGCGCACCGTTGCAGTTGTCACTTTAGGGTGCGCACGAAATGAAGTCGATTCCGAAGAATTAGCTGGACGCTTAGCAGCAGATGGCTGGACGCTTGTTGATGATGTTGAATCCGCTGAAGTCGCTTTAGTCAATACTTGTGGATTTATTGAATCAGCCAAAAAGGACTCAGTTGACGCCCTTCTTGAAGCTAATTCGCTTAAAGGTCACGGTACAACCCGCGCTGTCGTTGCCGTTGGATGCATGGCAGAACGATACGGAAATGAACTGGCAGAAGCCCTTCCTGAAGCAGATGCAATTTTAGGTTTTGATGATTACAAGGATATTTCTGCACGCCTGCAATCAATTGTTGCTGGTGAAAAACACACGGCACATGTTCCTCGTGATCGCCGTGCATTGCTTCCCATCGCACCTGCTGAGCGTGCTGATGCCAGAGAGGTGGAAGAGTTTTCTCGCAAACGACTAGGTAATGCTCCTTGGTCACCCCTAAAGATTGCATCAGGTTGTGACCGACGTTGTTCTTTCTGCGCCATTCCATATTTCCGCGGTTCTTTTGTATCTCGTCGTCCAACTGAAATCATTAATGAGGCTAGATGGCTTGCCGAGAACGGTGTCTCTGAAATGTTCTTAGTCAGCGAAAACACAACCTCGTATGGCAAGGACTTAGGGGATCTTCAGCTTATGGAGAAGATTCTGCCGGAAATTGCCGCGCTGCCAGGTGTTGAAAGAGTTCGACTTTCATATCTGCAACCAGCAGAAATGCGTCCAACCTTGCTTCAGGCAATGATTGCAACAGATAAAACCGCTCCTTACTTTGACCTCTCATTCCAGCACACAAGCCCAACGGTCCTGCGTCGCATGCGACGTTTTGGTGATACTGAAAAGTTTTTACATTTAATCAGTCAAATTCGTGCACTATCGCCAGAGGCTGGCATTCGCTCCAACTTTATTGTCGGCTTCCCTGGTGAAACACAAGAGGATTTTGATGATCTTGCAAACTTTATTACTCAAGCCAAATTAGATGCTGTCGGTGTCTTTGGTTATTCAGATGAAGACAAGACTGAAGCCTTAGATTTATCAGACAAGGTTGATGCCGATGTGATCGCACAACGCGTAGAAACATTATCGGCATTAGCTGATGAGATGGTTTCATTGCGCGCCCAGGCTCGAATTGGTGAAAATGTGCGCGTCTTAATCGAAGATGCTGAACTGCAAGAAGGCCGGGCTGCCCATCAAGGCCCAGAAGTTGATGGAACAACTACCTTTATTGGGACAGATTTTGCTGCGGGGCAGTATGTTGACGCGGTGGTTATTGATTCAATGGGTGCGGATTTGGTGGCTAAACCCCTATGAAGTTGCCAGCATTCATAACTCCTAATTTCATCACGGTCATGCGTTTACTGTTTGTACCTGTTGGCGCTTACACCTTGTTTAAAAATGGGGGAGATGACACGACCTGGCAATACATCTCGTGGTGTGTGTTTTTCGCTTTAGGAATGTCAGATGTTCTTGATGGAAAACTTGCTCGTAGCAGGGGAATCATTACAGAGTTTGGAAAGTTTTTAGATCCCGTAGCAGATAAGTTCATGATTGGCACTGCCATGGTTTCATTATCAATTCTTGATCGAATGCCGTGGTGGATCACAATTGTTGTCTTGGCTCGTGAAATTGGAATTACGATTTTTCGATTAGCTGTTATAAAGCGCGGAGTCATTCCAGCTAACAAGGGTGGAAAAATCAAAGCTTTGATGCAAGGTTTCGGAGTTGGCTTCTATATTTTGCCCCTTCATGAGAGCCTTTATTGGTTTCGTGATGGTTTTATGTATATAGCCCTTGCGCTCACTATCTTTACCGGCGCGTACTATGTAAAGTCTGCTTTTACTACTACGAAATAGAAACGAAAAGAGATTGCTCATGGCGCTTCCTAAGGAGATCCTTGGCTTTGCTGCCGAGATCGTCGAGCACTTGCGCCAGCGCGGAGAAACCATCAGTACTGCAGAGTCATTGACTGCTGGAGCCGTAAGTTCTGCATTGGTTTCGATCTCTGGTGCTTCCGATGTTTTTGTTGGAGGAGTTACCGCCTATCGCGATGAAGTTAAGGTTTCACATCTTGCAGTAGATGCTGCTGTGATTGAAAAGTATTCAGTAATCAGCGAAGAAGTAGCAATCGCTATGGCAAAAGGTGCAATCAAATCCTTCGGATCCACCTGGGCGATAGGCACCACGGGTGTGGCCGGACCTAATCCACTAGATGGCCATCCAGTTGGCGCAGTGTGGGTAGCGATCGAGGGTCCCGTAAGCCAAACCATCGAATTATCTTTGTCAGGTGAACGTGAATCTGTGCGAAACGCAGCTACATCAAGCGCGATAGCCACCTTTGCCCGTATCCTTAGACACCGAGCATAAAGATCGCATCGAAACTTCGACACAGGAGAGGGGAATGACCATGGTTCTAGTTCGTGAAGCTGTAGGTCAGACCCTTCGCGCTGCCCGCACCTCGCAAGGTCGCACTCTTCGGGATGTTGCCCGCGATGCACGAGTTTCTTTGGGTTATTTATCAGAAGTAGAACGTGGCCAAAAAGAGGCATCCTCTGAATTACTTAATGCAATTTGCACAGCGCTAGGTCTGACACTTTCAGGAGTATTTACGCAAGTTGCTTCAGAGCTCAAGAGCCGTGAGGGCGTCACTCTCACTGTTGTCGATGCCGCTTAACAAGTACGCGCCACAAGTAGCAACTCATCGCCGTACACAAACTGCAATTCTTGAGGCTACTAAAGGTTTAATTGCAACAACAGGGCTTAAAAAAATGTCCATGATAGAAATCGCAGATGCTTCTCAAGTCTCTCGTGCAACTTTGTACAATCACTATCGGGATAAAGAAAGTGTTTTATCCGCCCTTTGTGAATCTGAAATGGAACGCATTGTGACTCTTGCTCAAACTGCTGGCGATACTGCAACAGCACTGACGCTGATCTCTCAAGAGATATCGCAAGATCTAGCCTTAGCTGCGCTACGACGTAACGATCCAGAAATTCTAACCCTTGCCTTTTCCGCACAAGATCATCTTTTATGGAAAGCATTCTCGGTAGCAATCACACATATCGTTGGAGATGAAAACAAAGGTGCCCTCGCCCTTCGATGGCTTCTGGGACAAGCCCTGTCTCCCTTAACACCAGAGCAATCGCGCTCGCAAGCACTAGGTATTGCCGACATTGCGAATCTCTGACCTACGCGAGCGAATCACCTTGTCATTTGGTGATTCATGGGCACCATCATTTTCTTCAGACATTGCATTATCTGAATTAGGTAGCAAGAGCGTGAACGAAGCCTTGGCTGCAGGTTTTGAACCAGATGTAATTTGGAAAGCGGTATGCAAGGCCCATCCAATCGAAACAGAAAAGTACAAATACTAAAATGCCAGTTAGCTCTCACCGATATACCCAAGACCTCAATAACCCTGCACTTGTTCTTGTGCATGGATTAGGTTCTGCTGGCACGATTTGGAAGAGCATTGTTCCGCAGTTGGTAGAAAGTTTTACGGTTTATGCCATTGATCTTCCGGGACATGGGGATGCACCACTCGGCGAAGGTGAAGAGATGGATCCACGCTCTCTTGCTCAGGCGATAGTTGATTACATGGTTTCCCAGGTGGGTGGTGAAAAGATGCATGTGGCTGGAAATTCATTAGGCGGTTGGATTGCCTTAGAAATGGCGGCAGTTGCCCCTGATAATGTCTTAAGTGTTACTGCATTAGCACCAGCGGGTTTATGGCATGAACAACCGAGACGAAAATTCCCACCAAGTCTTCTTGCCCGAATCCTGGCAAAGATTTCGCAGTATTTCATGAAGACCGCGTATAGAATTCCATTATTAAAAGCTATTGGATATAAAAAGATCACACACTTGTGGCGAGAATTAAGTTTTGAGTCTTGCCGCGATTCCGTAATTGCAATGGCCAAATCAAAGGGATATATGCCCATGTGGCATGGCGCAAATGGGCGCAGGTTTGAATCTAATGTACCTGAAAAAGTAAAGCTCTCAGTAGTTTTTGGTGATAGTGATCTGACCTTGCCAGAGGAGATTGCGCAAGAAAAAACTGTCGCACCACCTCATTCCAGATGGATTATCGTTGATAACTGCGCACATGTGATCATGTGGAACTACCCAACGTTGACGGTTGAGCTAATAAAGAAAACTGCATTGCTAGCGTCTTAGAAACGCTTTAGCAAAACACTTCTAGCACCCACGGATTCTTTTTGTTGCCTTCGATTATTTCGCACTCAAATTTCTGCGCAACAATTATTTGTAATTCTTGAGGGGTTTTTGGGACCTGATTGGCCTTTAGAATTTCATGAGTTACTTCACCACGAGTTTTTTTGGACATGTGCGTGATTACCTTCTTCACCCCAGCAACTCGTGTAAAAACTTTAATCTCAACAGTTATTGCGACAGGGGATTGCCAAACAGTTTGATAGGTTGATGAGCGGCAGTCGATTATCAATTCGGTTTCAGCCTCACCCAATGCCTGTGCAACTTGGGGAGACATCTTTTTGTTGTTAATTTTTTCTTTGTATGGTGCGATGGGATCCATGGGGCGCACAACCCCGTACTTGGCAGAAATAATGGCGATGCAGGATTGGCCTAGCTTCTGTTGTGCTTTGTTTAGTCGTGCCCAGCCCAAGGCGGCATACAGAACCCCCATATAGACCTCGATTGCAGGCCCCGGAGAGGCTGATTTCTTCTCTGAAGGCGGCAACAGGATCAACACTGGCTCAGTATGGCGGTGCGACACGCCTATTTCTTGTCAGTGGGCCCTGATACCTTTCGAACAGATGTTCGGATAAACTAATCCCGTACAACCAGAGCGGTTCCAACTTCCGCCCGCATGCGATCCACACCTTGTGTGGGGGTCAAGCGGTCCGTCGTTGGGTCTCCGTACCTTCTGGGCCAGACCAAAACGTTTTTGCATAACGCAGGACGTTCTATCGAAAGGAATGTAAGTGGCTACTGAAAAAAGTAATAAAGCTAACGATGCAGCACAAGACAAAGCCAACAGCGAACGCCAAAAAGCGCTCGACACAGCCCTCGCCCAGATCGAACGTCAATTTGGTAAAGGCTCAGTAATGAAGATGTCAGAGCGACAAAACACTGTTATCGAAGTTATTCCAACAGGTTCAATCGCACTAGATATCGCACTTGGTATTGGTGGACTTCCACGCGGTCGTGTCGTTGAAATTTATGGACCAGAATCTTCAGGTAAGACAACTCTTACATTGCATGCAATTGCTAATGCACAAAAAGCTGGCGGAATCTGCGCATTCATCGACGCAGAGCATGCATTTGATGCAGAGTATGCAAAGAAGCTTGGTGTTGATATTGATGCACTACTTGTTTCACAACCAGATACAGGTGAGCAAGCTCTAGAAATCATGGACATGCTTATTCGTTCAGGCGCACTTGATCTAGTCGTAGTTGACTCAGTTGCAGCACTTGTTCCTCGCGCAGAAATCGAGGGCGAGATGGGTGATTCACACATGGGTCTGCAGGCTCGTTTGATGTCTCAAGCACTTCGTAAAATTACTGGTGCACTTCACCAGTCAAAGACAACAGCCATCTTTATTAACCAGCTCCGTGACAAGATCGGTGTCTTCTTTGGTTCACCAGAGACAACTACAGGTGGAAAGGCGCTTAAGTTCTATGCCTCTGTTCGCCTAGATATTCGTCGCATTGAAACGCTTAAGGATGGCCAGGAATCAGTCGGTAACCGTACCCGCGTAAAGGTTGTTAAGAACAAGATGGCTCCACCATTTAAGCAAGCAGAATTCGACATCATTTACGGAACTGGAATTTCACGTGAAGGTTCATTGATCGACATGGGTGTAGATATCGGTATCGTCAAGAAATCAGGAGCTTGGTACACCTACGAAGCTGATCAACTAGGTCAGGGTAAAGAAAATGCTCGCGCATTCCTCTTGGACAATCCAGATCTTGCCAATGATATTGAGACAAAGATCCGCGCTCACTTTGTTCCGGTCGAGGTTGATCCAGCGCTAGTTGCTGCAATCGATGAGGCCGCCGCAGAGGTGGATTTCTAAACTCCAATGTTGGAGTACATAAAAGTTGACCATGAGGCTGACCCTTACTCAATCGCAAATACCATCGCATTAAACGCTTTGGTTGCGCGGGCCAAGAGTAAGGGTGAGCTTCTGGCTCATCTTAAAAAGCGCGGAGTAGAAGATGATGTTGCACATGCAACAGTTTTTAGACTTCAAGAAAAAGGATTGATCAACGATTCCGAATTCGCAAAGGCTTGGACTCAATCTCGTCATACTTCAAAGAAGTTATCTAAAAGAATTATCGCTGGTGAACTTCGCACTAGGGGAGTAGATCAACAAAGTATTGATGAGGCGTTGGATGAGATCGATGATGAATCTGAGTATCGCACCGCTTTTTCTTTAGCGATGCGCAAATACAGCACCATGAGTCGTTTTGAGGCTGAGGTTCAGATTCGCAGAATTCAATCCTTGTTGCAGCGAAAAGGTTTTTCCTTTTCAACTATTTCGCGGGTTATTCGCGAGCTAGGTATTCAGTCAGACGAGCAGCGGTAGCAACTACTGCAGCAGCATGAATGCGGCCTGGTTGACGTCCTAGACGCTCGATCGGGCCGCTAATGCTTACAGCGGCGATTACCTTGCCATTTGGCGCACGAACTGGTGCAGACACTGATGCAACACCGGCTTCGCGCTCTCCGACCGATTGCGCCCAACCTCGACGACGATCAGCAGATAGCTGCGCGGCGGTAAAACGTGCGTTAGTTAGACCGCGGTGAATTTTTTCTGAATCCTCCCACGCCAACAAAATTTGAGCCGCAGAACCTGCTTGCATAGTTAACGCCGCACCTACAGGCACAGAGTCCCGCAAACCTGACAGACGTTCTGCTACAGCAACACAAATGCGTAAGTCGCCTTGGCGGCGATACAACTGAGCACTTTCACCTGTTGCATCACGTAGGGCAGATAGAGCAGGGGCAGCGGCAGCGAGTAAACGATCCTCACCTGCAGCTGCGCCTAATTCAGATGAACGCGGTCCTAAAACAAATCGTCCCGTTAGATCTCGGGCAACTAAGCGATGAAATTCAAGGGCTACTGCTAATCGGTGAGCGGTAGGGCGGGCAATGCCCGTTGCGGCCACTAGCTCTGCAAGTGAATGCGGCCCCGCTTCTAGTGTGCTTAGAATCGACACCGCTTTGTCTAATACGCCAACTCCGCTATTCTTTGTGTTCACGGAGTGATATTAGCATCTCAGTATGTGAAATTTCAATCTAAAGGTATTTAAACTGGTTAGAAAAAGGAGCACTGGGGCCGTGGGAAAAACGTTAGCAGAGAAGATTTGGGACGAGCATGTTGTTCGACGTGCAGATGGTGAACCGGATCTTGTTTACATCGATCTGCATTTAATCCATGAAGTCACAAGCCCGCAAGCATTTGATGGTTTACGCCTAACTGGTCGTCCCGTGCGACGACCTGATCTAACGATAGCTACCGAAGATCACAATGTTCCGACAATAGATATTGATAAGCCGATTGCAGATCCAGTCTCAAAGCTGCAGGTCGATACCTTGCGCGCAAACTGTAAACAGTTTGGCCTTCGTATTCACTCGCTGGGAGATAAGGACCAAGGAGTTGTTCATGTTGTTGGACCTCAACTTGGAATAACTCAACCCGGCATGACAATCGTGTGCGGTGATTCTCATACTTCAACACACGGTGCTTTTGGTGCTCTGGCATTTGGTATTGGAACTTCAGAGGTAGAGCATGTTTTAGCAACGCAAACTTTGCCGCTGCTTCGCCCAAAGACCATGGCAATAAATGTAGAAGGCGCACTAAGGCCCGGCGTAACATCCAAGGACATCATTCTTGCAATCATTGCAAAGATCGGTACTGGCGGCGGACAAGGCTATGTCATCGAATATCGCGGAAGCGCTATCCGTGCTTTATCTATGGAATCCAGAATGACTGTGTGCAATATGTCAATCGAAGCTGGTGCTCGCGCCGGGTTAATCGCACCTGATCAAACGACCTTTGATTACATCAAGGGTAAGCCCCATGCACCTGCAGATTTCGATGCTGCACTTTCTTATTGGAAGACGCTCTTTACTGACGCAGATGCGAAATTTGATGTCGAAGTTAATCTGAATGCAGATGATCTAGAGCCATTTGTAACGTGGGGAACTAATCCCGGCCAAGGACTTCCGCTAAACGGTGTCGTGCCTAACCCTGCAGAGTTTGCAGATACCGAAGCAAGAACCGCCGCAGAGCGCGCTCTTGTTTATATGGGACTAGAGGCCGGAACTCCATTAAAGAAGATAGCCATTGACACTGTTTTCTTGGGCTCTTGCACCAATGGTCGCATTGAAGATTTGCGAGCGGCGGCAGATGTTTTGAAGGGCAAAAAGATTGCATCAACTCTTCGAATGTTGGTCGTTCCTGGCTCTGCCCGAGTTCGACTTGAAGCAGAAGCTGAAGGCCTGGACAAAGTCTTTCTTGATGCAGGAGCTGAATGGCGAAATGCAGGTTGTTCAATGTGTCTAGGTATGAACCCTGATCAACTTGCAGTTGGAGAGCGTTCTGCATCGACTTCAAACCGAAACTTTGAAGGACGCCAAGGTAAGGGTGGAAGAACTCACCTTGTCAGTCCACTTGTGGCAGCTGCAACCGCGCTGCGTGGAACTTTATCTTCACCTGCGGATCTATAAGGAGCATCTGAACATGGAAAAATTCATCACTCACGTTGGAACTGGTGTTCCACTTCGTCGTAGCAATGTAGATACAGATCAAATTATTCCTGCGGTTTACTTAAAGCGCGTAACCCGTAGCGGTTTTGAAGATGGGCTTTTTGCAGCTTGGCGCAATGATCCCGAGTTCGTTCTCAATCAACCTGCATATAAGAGCGGAACAGTTCTGGTAGCAGGTGCGGATTTCGGCACCGGCTCATCACGCGAACACGCAGTATGGGCGCTTCAGAATTATGGTTTCAAAGTTGTTATCTCTAGTCGCTTTGCAGATATCTTCCGCGGTAATTCGCTGAAGGGTGGCTTGTTAACGATCATCCTTGATCAATCCGATGTAGAAGCTATGTGGGATGCGATTGAGGCTGATCCAGCAACGTCAATCACTGTAAATCTAGAAGAACGCACAGTCTCGTACGGCGCAAAGAGCCTGCCTTTTGCAATCGATGATTACACCCGCTGGCGTTTGATGGAAGGTTTAGATGACATCGGGCTGACCTTAAAACAGACTGATTCCATTGATTCTTTTGAGAAAAATCGTCCTGCATACAAACCTGCAACCCTTCCAATTCGTTCGTAAGGGTTCAAAGCAAGCGTAAATTAAGGTTTTTTGCATAGGGTGAAGCACTCTATATAGAACTCTCAATCTATGATTTAGGGTTTTCTACGCATAAAAAACAATGTTTTTTAGATTTTGCGTGAAATAAAAAAATGCGACACGCGCATTTCAATAACCTCCTCACCCCTTGTATGCGCGTAGGTTTATGAACACGTTAAGCAGTGGCTTAACATTTACGCGTAAATAAGGGGATTTCAATGAATAAGGCCCAATTCATTGCTGCGTTAGCACCACACTTCAACGACAGCAAGAAGGAAGCAGCTCACGCTGTAGATATCGTTTTTGACACAA
>JBIIZP010000098.1:0-3662 GCA_044346215.1 Candidatus Planktophila sp. | reverse complement strand
AAGTTCTCAACTGCTCTTGCTTTGTCGCCACATTGGGTAATTAGCGATGAGAACTTTGCACGATCCATGGTTGAAGCCTTGCCATTAACTCATAAAGTCTGGATGAGCCGTGGAGATAAAGGTTTAGATAAAGAGTATGTATCGCTACAAAACTTAGTTGATTCATTAATGCGCAAACGTGGATTTACAAGTAATTTTCAATCGAAAGTTTATAAGCGAAGCGGACACAATGAAAGATCATGGGCAAAGTACTTACAAGATCCATTACGTTTTTGGCTTAGCGCTTGATTGTGTGCTTTACGATCTTTGATTGCGTAATCTTTCCGCTAGCGCCTTTTGCCACCGCTATAACTTCGATTTTTGACCCTGACTTGTACAACTGTGAATCAATAAACACGCGATGAAGACCGCTCTCTGTTCCACTATCTTTAAAGGTACGACGATCTGACGTTCCAATAAGTTTCCATACTCCCCCAGGTAGACGAACAGAGAAAGCAACCTCAACATAGTCATCTCCGGGAACATGGGCCGCTAACTGTAAAAGATCACCAGTGATGGCTGTTTCGGAAATCGCTTTCAGTTGGATTTTTGGAGCTTCAGCGCTTGAATATTTTTTGTCTGCTTTAATGAGACAGTAACTACGAGCAGAAAGAGAAATCAATAGTTCTGAATTAACCTGGCATTCTCCATCTAAGATTTTCCATGTTGAATTCTTAGTGCTCGCTTGAACTGTCATCGATTTGATCTCATCAGTACCGTTATAGGCAACGATATACTCTTGATTCGCTGCGTACCGAGTAACGGCAAACAAACCTTGCTGGGCATATCGCGTCTGCTGTACACCATTCCGTAATCCTGGGTTTTCTTTTATAATTTGTTGAAGTTTTGTGATTTGAGTACGCAATTCATGTGGCTGGTCAAAAGAACTTCTATCGCCAATGGGGGCTGATCCAATTCTCCGCTCTTTCTTCCAGTCAGCTACTAAAGTAGGGAACATGTCTTGGCGCGACTCTTTATCACCTGTTGCTCCGATCATTCCAACTTCATCCCCGTAATACAAAACCGGACCGCCGCGAAGCAGTAGTAGAAGAGCATTTGAAAGCTTGGCACGGTCGAGAAGTTGCCCAGGTTGATCCACTGCGACTGCCTTACTCAACTGCATGCCTATGCGACCAGAATCATGATTACTTATGAAAGTTGCTAATTGATAAGCATTGGTTGTCGGGGTTGTATACAAATCATCAGCATTAAAGAGAGCAACTATTTGTTGAGTAGAGCCACCAAAACGTGCGAAATTAGTAATGTTTTTTTGAAATGTAAAATCAAGAACACTTGGTGTTTGTTTGGTTCGAACATAGCTCGATAGAGCTAAAGCATCTGAATCTGCCACTTCTCCGAATATGGGAAAATCACTTTTCCCTTGTTGTTTCGCAACACTCAACACTTTGGGGATAACGGCTTGCCAAAATTCTGGGTTGACATGTTTGAAGGTATCAATGCGTAATCCATCGATATCGAAGTTCTTTATCCAATAGCTCCAAACATCTGTCCAGCCCTTTACAACTTCGGGCTTTTCTGTAAATATGTCGTCCAGCCCGAAGAAATCTCCATCAGTTATTGACTCACCAGTGAAATCGTTACTTCCCCGGTTGTGGTAATTAGTTAGGTCATTCAGCCATGCTGGATTCTTAATCTTTGAATTAATTGATGCTACTTGAGGTGTGTATGGAAATGATTTAGAGGCTGATAATTTCGGGAAAGAGGTTTTTCCTGCCAATTTTTTTGAATCAAAAACTTTGCCGAGTGAGGATTTGTATGGGAATGCATAGGATTCTAAGTACTCTGAAGCATAATTAGGATAGTAAATTACATCGGCGGTGTGATTGGCGACAACATCAACAATCACTTTCAGACCTGCATTATGTGCAGCTTTAACCATTTCCTTAAAATCTGCCTCTGTACCCAAATGTGGATCAACTGTTAAAAAATCTAATCCCCAATATCCGTGATACGAGGCGCTAGATCCCTGGAAAATCACCTGCTTCACGGGTGGTGTAATCCAGATAGATGTAAAACCCATATCTTTTATGTAATTGATTCGCTTAGTAATTCCTTTGAAGTCCCCGCCATGCCACCAACCAATTTCATCTGGGACATAGCCACTTGCATAACGACCTTCAGTTGCGCCACCAAAATCGTTTGAGGAATCTCCATTTTCAAATCGATCAGTCATCACGAAATAGACTGATTCATCACTTTGCGCGCCACGGACTGTCGGCGCGAATAGAGCTGAAGTTGATACGTTGGCAACAGTAGGGGTCGCTAAAATTATGCCCATAACTAGCGAAGTTATTCCAGCAGCACGAAACTTCATTTAACTTCCCAAATTGCCTGTAGGGCTGAACTTGAGGAAATCTTTAGATTTGTTTCAGATATATCTGGACCAAATAAACTCTTTGCGGTTTTGATTCCCAGTTTTTCTAAATCAATCGTACAACTTACTTCTCCACGTGAAATAAAAATGAGTAAGGACTCTTTCTTTGATTCACGCATGAACAGAAGATACTCTTTTTCTACGGCAATCCAGCGGAGCCCGCCATTGGAAAAGGCATCATGGGTTCTGCGAATGTGAATTAGTTTCTTAACTTTAGCTAGGAATTCCACATCCCAATCACTCTGATCTTCCCAGTTTATAGTTCTTCTCGAATCTTCACCTGAGGTTCCTTCTAAACCAATTTCATCTCCCGCAAATATCGATGGAACACCTGGATAGGTAAGGGCCAAGGCCATTCCTGATAAATGTGCATTTACATCACCTTTGACCACTGTTCTAAAGCGGGCGGTGTCATGGCTATCCAGTAACACCATACTTGCTGTCAGACTTCGCCAAGGAATTGAGGCGCTAAACTGCTTCATACTATTTACAAGTTGAACGCCATCAATTTTTGGCATTGAAAATGGGAGGCCCTGAAAGCCACCTCCAATTTCAGAGTTTCTATTCAACCAGTTCCACACAGGTCGCATAAAACCTTGATAATTCATAGCTCCGTGCCAACCTAGTCCATCAAGATCGCTGGCCATGAAGTCTCCGTTTTCAGCAACTAGCCAAGCATCAGGATTTGTCTCATCCATTGCTTTGCGAATTCCATGCATGACCTCGTCATGTAAATCATCCTGGCCTAGTTTTCCAGTCATATTGCCAACATCAATTCGCCAACCAGACATTCCGTACTTAGGCGAAATCCACTGACGGACAATTGATTTTTTACCTCTGTACATCTCTTTCTGCAGTGCACGCGAACTAAAATTTAGCTTCGGTAGAGAAGCAAGGCCCCACCACCCGACATATCCATGCTTTACGCTTTTATCCCAGTAGAAATAGGAGCGCTCTTTAGAATTCTTATTAGCAAGTGCTTTGGCAAGCCACGGATGACCAGCCCCGCAATGATTTGAAGTGAGGTCTCCCATAATTCGGATCCCTTTTTTCTTGGCCCTTTTCACCAAAGAAAACAGCGCATCATTACCACCGAGCAAGGGGTCAACATGATCAAAGCTGCTTGCGTCATATCGGTGATTTGATCGTGATGGGAAAAATGGCGTGAAGTAGATGCCATTTACCCCCAACTCTTTGATGTGGTCTAGGTGTTCTTCAACTCCAGGTA
>JBIIZP010000097.1:0-3672 GCA_044346215.1 Candidatus Planktophila sp. | reverse complement strand
GATGCCAGATTTTTTGTATTCAGTGTGGTTGATCGCAAGCTCAAGTTAGTTATTGCGTTGAAATCGTTACCGCTGATTGCCTCATCTAGATCGGCAATCAAACTATCCGCTGCTTCAAGGTCGGTAGTCCAGGACGATGCCAAATTATCCGATGCAGCCACAAGACCGGCAATTCTGGCTAGTGTTGTTGCGGCTAAACTAGAAAGACCGGAAAAAAGAGACAAAAATGCGTTATGTGCATCTTGCGCGGCAGTGCGAATGTTTCGGGCAGCATTGAGAGCATCTCTGAACTCCATACATGCCACTCTTGCATCGACTATGTCTGCATCAGTCGAAGGATCACTAAGGATTGGTAAGCACTCCGAGGTGTAGCTAGCCTCTAAATTTTGCCAGATCGCGGTATCTCTCGAAGCATATGTAAGCCAAGCAGAAGATTGAACACCTAGCGTTGTTATCGCACTAAACCTTTTTGCATCCAATGCATCCTGCGATGCCGCGGTCAATCCATCCGCTATCTCTGCATTCCTCTGCCACGTGTCCATCAATGAGTTAGTTTGATTCACGAATCCAGCTATACGAATGGTTATGGGGCCAGCAAATGAATCTTGAGGAATAACAACGAAAGTAAACATAATGACAGCCACAGCAAAACGTCTTGTTTTCATATTCATTTCATCACCTTCGGGTTGAAAACATCCTCTAAAAATTTTAACTCCCTAGTGGTTGGGAAAGAACGTTTTTGGACACTTATATGGTCAAACTCTTGCATTTTCTGACAAATTTCACCCGAAAACGCCGGAATTCCTACTTGTAATTCGGATGAACTCCGCTCCACACACATCGAGTGCTGCGCCCAAATCCTTAGTCAGTAACCTTTTGGGCAGGCGGTCCCGCTTTAATCACCAGCCATGTTGCATATGCCGTGATGAAAAATAATGGATATCCCATGGCTAGATTTACAGTACCCAGCAGGTTGACGTTACCGCTCCTATAAATCGGATACTGCACCGCAATACGCAGGAAGAACATCGCAACCCAGAGCCAACTAGCTTTGATGTACATCTTTTTGCGGGCTGGATTATTGCGCCAGGTAAAGTTTTCACCCAGCAATGGGCCTAAGACCACACCTAAAATCGGCCAACCTACAAGGTTTGCAATCAAATAAACGGTTCCGTAGCCAAGGTTTGTGAGCAATTTTGGAATGTAAAAGTCTTCGGCATTTCCGCTGCGATTAGCAAAGTATGCACAAATTAAAACACCGATCACTCCAGAAACTGAGTGTTGGATTGTGTCTTTTCTTATCAACCTAAAGATCGCTAACACTAAAGATAAGGAGAGTGCGGACCAAGTTGCCGTAGAAATCTCTTTAGTAAAGTTAAAAACAATCAAGAAAACAACAGCTGGTAGGCCTGAATCGATCAGCCCTTTTTTGCCGCCTAAAGCATTAACGACTTTGTCACGATCTTCATCATGTTGACTCATGCGCGACCCGTTGATCCAAAGCCATCAGTCCCTCGGCCTGAGCCTGGAAGTTCATGTACTTCGAGAAATTCGGCTCGCTCGACCCTTTGAATAACTAATTGGGCGATGCGATCACCCTTTTTGAAAGTTATCGCGTCATTCTGATCATGGTTGATCATGATGCATTGCAGTTCGCCTCTAAAGCCAGCATCAACTGTGCCTGGCGCATTCACCATTGTCACGCCGTGCTTGATCGCTAAACCTGAGCGTGGGTGAACAAAGGCGGCATATCCATCTGGCAACGCAATTGAAATTCCAGTTGGCACTAATGCGCGCTCCCCTGGATTTAAGGTGATATCGATTCGAGTCACAATGTCTGCCCCTGCATCTCCACCCTTTGCATACCGTGGAAGTGGGATCGACTCATCCAGACGTGTGATCAAAACCTGAACATTGCTCATGATTTAAGGATTCACTCCAAAGTTGGGATCGACAAAGGCCATCAATTCCGGAGTCTTTGCTAGCTCTTCCAAATACTCTTTAGGTGCGTTGTTCATAAAGTGATCCATTGGAACGACGATGAACAACGCTGCTGCCTTTACTGCAATTTCGCCATCTACAGAGTTCAGGTGACCTACAGCTTCCGTGTAAACCTTTCGACCTTCCTGACCAGTAATTCGTGCGCTGATATGAAGTGTTGATCCGATAGGCACTGGCTTGAGGAAATCAGTTTCTAAACGCCCAGTCACTGCAGGTGCTCGCAAAAGCCACATGAGTTTTCCTAAAGCTTCATCAAAAGCCAATGACAGTAAACCGCCATGAGCAAGACCGGGTGCACCTTGATGATTTTCTGTCACTGTAAATTCTGCGGTGATGTCCAAGCCCTGACCTGCGTATGCAACCAAGTGAAGCCCAGTTGGATGGAGTTCTCCACATCCAAAGCAATGACCAAAGTGAGATGGAATTTTGCTTCCGATTGCCGGGGCTTGCGGATGTCTATCCGGGATCATCGCCCCTTCGGGAGCGGTCGTACTTGGAATGCGTGCCATGCCTGAACTTTACTCCTTGGATATCAGATACGGTAATCCCGTGCGAGATCAAGGTATGAGATTTAAAGAAGTGATACGTGCGCCACTCTGGCTAATCGCCTTCGTGTACTTTCTCTTTCTTTCTATGGTTTTATCAATTTGGGCAGCCCTTGGAAATACGCCGGCACTCATCACCTTTGGTCTTCTGACCATCTGGATACTTTATTTATATTTCAAGACGGTTCTAAAAATTGAGGTCGACCAAACTCATTTGCGTGTTGGCAAAGCATCCATAGAACACATTTATATTGGAGAGGTCGAAGTACTTACCCCGACTCAGGTGAAATTAATACGCACGCGAGATGCAGATCCTTTGGCGTTTCTAGCAATTAGATTTTGGAGCAGCAAGGCGGTAAAGGTGCAGGTACTAGATGCACGAGATAAAACACCGTACTGGCTGATCACAACGAAAAGAGGAAAAGAATTACTTAAAGCTCTTAAGAGTTAGTTGCACTCTTTACAAACAGCTTTAGCGCCTTCGCCCTTGGCTAACTGCGTCATGTGATGTACCAAGAAGCAACGAGAGCATGTGAATTCATCAACTTGCTTTGGAACAACACGAACAGCAAGTTCTTCACCTGAAAGATCTGCACCTGGCAGTTCTAGGTTTTCTGCAGCTTCTGCTTCGTCAACATCGATTTGTCCGGATTGAGCATCAACACGCTTGGCCTTGAGTTCTTCTAGAGACTCCTCATGAAGTTCCTCATCAGTTTTTCTGGGTGTGTCGTAATCTGTTGCCATTGCTCTCACCACCTTTTCAATGCATCGGTATCGCTTCGAATTGTCCTTGCGGGCGCATCATGGCGCATTTGACCGTGTTCTGCTTGATATAACCCACGGCGTGTCGGTGTTATTCCCCACTTATTGCTGAGATTTTTCGATTCCTTGAGATTTTTCAATCCTTTGCGCCAATCCCCCATCCACGCGTGCGTGAATTGAGGTTCCTGCTTCCACGTACTGCTCTGAGAATATCTCGCCTCGTTCATGAATAGCATGAACTAAATCGCCTCTGTTATATGGAATTACAACATTGATTTCAACCGATGGCCGAGGCAATGAATTCTCAATTGCATGAAGTAAACCTTCAACTCCAAAGCCAGTGCGCACCGAAAAGGCGTAACTA
>JBIIZP010000096.1:0-3716 GCA_044346215.1 Candidatus Planktophila sp. | reverse complement strand
TTGCGCCCCACCCAGAATTGCAAAGATCGAGCCGATCGCACCTGCGGTGTAACCAACTGACAATGCCAATCTGCGCCCTCCTCGCGCCGTTAAACGCGCAAGAGGCAAAGCTAAAGCGGCAGCTCCAAGAACCGCACTTGTTTGCGCAAGTCCGGCCAAAGTTTCCGAATCAGTTATAGATGAAACAAGAAGTGAACCAGCTGCAACAGTTCCAGCAACTCCAACACCGCTTAAAACTTGCGCGCTTGCAAGAACCCTTACGGTTCTATGTTGCAGCGCAGAATTTGGCATTACGGAATCAATCGTACCCAAACAGCTGTGTCGGTTGGCAATGTATGTCCTGTTACGGGTCCACTTGCAACAAGTATCTGACTGTTACTTGGCAGTTGAATTGGTGCACCAAAGTTGATGTAACACGCAAAATCTCCTGGACGTTCGAAGGCGACAACATCTTTACCTGCTTCGATCCATTCCATTGGACCATCGCCAAGACCTGGTTCGGTTTTACGGATAGCAAGTGCTTCTCGATACATAGTCAGAGTTGAACCTTCAACACCATCTTGCGTATCCACCGCGTACTTGCCCATCCATGGTGATTGTGGCAACCAGGTTTCATTGAGTTTTAATGAATCATTAGTTGAGAAACCAAATCCACCCTTGGGATCAGATGACCAAGGCAATGGAACACGACACCCATCGCGACCACGATCTTGGAAACCACTCATCTTCCAGCGAGGATCAGTTAAACGATCTTCCGGTAAATCGCGAACTTCTGGCAGTGCAAGCTCTTCGCCTTGGTAAAGATAAGTGCCGCCCGGAAGTGCCAATGTCATCAAAGTTGCACTGCGTGCGCGAAGTGTTCCGCGAGCAATGTTGAGCTTTGAGGCATCACCTTGGCGAGACAGAGTTGTATCGCCGTGATTAGTTAGTCCAAGATCCAAGCGATCAACAGATCGCACAACATCGTGATTGTTAAATACCCACGATGTAGGTGCTCCAACTTCGGCTAACGCCTCGATTGAGTTATTAATCTTCTTCTTAATCTCTGCCGCATCCCACAGCGTTGTAAGCATCTCAAAGTTAAATGAGTTCTGAAGTTCATCTGCACGAACATATCGAGCGATACGAGAAGCAGGACTTACCCACGCTTCTGCTACGGCCATGCGATCACCAGGGTATGAATCAAAAATCTTGCGCCATGAACGATAGATATCGTGAACGCCTTCTTGATCCCAGAATGGTTTGTGTTCTGTGCCAAGCATCGTTGCGGTTGGATCAATGCGAATATCTGGCAGGCCAGCTTCTTTCACCATTCCATGTGCAACATCGATACGGAATCCATCAACTCCGCGATCCAGCCAGAACTTCAAAACATCTTCTAGATGATCTTTTACTTCTTGGTTTTCCCAATTCAAATCTGGTTGCTCAACTGCAAACAGGTGCAAGTACCACTGACCTGGTGTGCCATCTGCTTCGGTAATGCGGTGCCAAGCTGGTCCACCAAATACTGCTTCCCAGTTGTTTGGTGGAAGATCGCCGTTTTCACCTTTTCCATCACGGAACATGTAACGATCACGTTCTTTTGAGCCAGGCTTTGCAGCCAGTGCTTCCTGGAACCATTTATGCTCACTTGATGTGTGGTTAGGGACGATGTCCACGATTAATTTAATTCCGAAATCATGTGCTTCTTTAATCAGCTGTTCGGCCTGAGCCAGGGTTCCGTATGCAGGCTCGATATCCATGTAATCAGAAACATCGTAGCCATGATCATGTTGCGGTGATGGATACCAAGGAGAAATCCAAATTGCATCAATACCTAATGAATGTAAGTAAGGAAGACGTGAACGAATTCCTTCAACATCACCAATGCCATCACCATTTGAATCAGCAAATGAACGTGGATAAATTTGGTAGGTAACAGCATCTCTCCACCAAGGGCGCTCTTCGCGTGAAGCCAACGTGCTCATCATTACTCCGTTTCGAGATATTGAGTCAGGAACTCTCGCTCAGCATCATTGATGGGCCGAGATTTCTTTGTATCCATAGCGACTGTTACTTGAACTGTTTTAACTCGTGCTACTAATTCATCGCCGTTTTTCATCTCGTAAGTAAGACCGAAAGATGAGTTTCCAATTGAATGCACCCAGATTTCGATGTCGAGATAAATATCGCCTGTGTAAATCGGTGCAATGAAATCTACTTCTGCCCTAGCCACAACCATCTCGTGCATCTTGGACCAGGTGTAACGAGCTTCTTGCGCATAGACCAAATAAGTTGCATTGTTGACATGACCAAATGCATCAAGGTCGCCCCAACGAACATACTGTTTGTTTTGAGATTTCATTAACGTGTCAGCTTTCGATATGTCATGCGATGAGGGCGCGATGCTTCAGAGCCCAAACGCTCAATCTTGTTTGCCTCATAGCTTTCAAAGTTTCCTTCAAACCAGAACCACTTCGCATCACCTTCGTAAGCCAAAATGTGTGTAGCTACACGGTCAAGGAACCAACGATCGTGAGAGATCACCACAGCGCAACCCGGAAATTCCAGCAGCGCGTTTTCAAGTGATCCTAAAGTTTCTACATCAAGGTCATTTGTTGGCTCATCCAGTAGCAAGAGGTTTCCACCCTGCTTCAGCGTCAGAGCTAAGTTCAAACGATTACGTTCACCACCTGAAAGGATTCCCGCAGCTTTCTGCTGATCTGGGCCTTTAAAACCAAAGCAAGAAACATATGCGCGTGAAGGCATTTCAACTTGGCCGACCTTAATAAAGTCATTGCCATCTGAAACTACTTCCCACAAAGATTTTTTAGGATCGATTCCACCACGGCTTTGATCGACATATGAGATCTTTACAGTTTCACCGATTTTTACAACACCAGAATCTGGTTCTTCCATGCCCATCAAAGTCTTGAATAAAGTTGTTTTACCAGCACCGTTAGGACCGATGATTCCGACGATTCCGTTACGTGGCAAAGTAAATGAGAGATCTTCAATGAGAACGCGATCTCCAAAACCCTTGGTTAAGTTGTTAACTTCAATAACTACATTTCCAAGACGTGGGCCAGGCGGAATCTGAATCTCTTCAAAGTCCAACTTACGCATCTTGTCTGCTTCTGCAGCCATTTCTTCATAACGCGCAAGGCGAGCCTTTGACTTAGCTTGGCGACCCTTTGCATTTTGGCGAACCCAGTCAAGTTCTTCAGCTAAACGCTTTGCACGCTTTGCATCTTTCTGACCTTCAACCTTTAAACGCGCTGCTTTTGTTTCAAGGTAGGTCGAATAATTACCTTCGTATGGGTAGGCACGACCACGGTCGAGTTCCAGAATCCACTGTGCAACATTGTCTAAGAAATATCTATCGTGAGTAATCGCCACAACTGCGCCCGCGTACTTATTGAGGTGCTGCTCTAGCCACAAAACAGATTCTGCATCCAAGTGGTTTGTAGGCTCATCAAGAAGCAATAGGTCTGGAGCTTGCAACAACAACTTACACAAAGCAACGCGACGTTTTTCTCCACCAGATAAAACAGAAACATCTGCATCAGCGGGTGGGCAACGAAGTGCATCCATCGCTTGTTCTAACTGTGAATCTAGTTCCCAGGCGTTGCGGTGATCTAGTTGCTCTTGCAACTCTCCCATTTCAGCCAACAACTTGTCGTAATCTGCATCAGGATTTGCCATCTCGGCGCTGATTTCATCAAAGCGCGCAAGCA
>JBIIZP010000095.1:0-3777 GCA_044346215.1 Candidatus Planktophila sp. | reverse complement strand
TCATCATGCAGGAAATTCATCGCATTTCTTTCTGGCTGAAAAGTTGATCGCAAAGCTCGTGCCGGAATCTGAGAATTCAAACTCCACCCCATCCCTGCAAAACGCTTTTTAGCAATATCACGAGCTAAAATGACTCGGGTGCGAATAACGGTGCTGCTTTCTCCTAATTCATCACGTGCCATATCGACACGTCCAACAGGATCTACTTGCACGCGCAAATCAATGCGGTCCATTAAAGGTCCTGATAGCTTTCCAAGATAGCGTCGCACTTGTTGTGAAGTGCAGGTGCAGTTGTGCCCACGGCCAGTGAACTTTCCGCACGGACATGGATTAGCTGCCAGAACCAAAAGAAACTGAGCCGGGAAAGTTAAGTTTCCAACGCTACGCGCGATTGTTATCGTTCCGGATTCCAAAGGTTGTCGCAAAGCATCTAATACACCGGGGCCACATTCAGGTGCTTCATCAATAAATAAAACGCCATAATGGGCAAGTGAGCATGCACCGGGTTTGATTACATGTGAACCTCCACCAACCATCGCGATTCTGGTCGTTGTGTGATGTGGCGAAACCATAGGTGCGAGCAGCGATAAAGGTGAACGTTGCGTCAAAGTGCCAGCAATTGAATGAACTGCGGTGACTTCTAACGCTTGATCGATGGTCAATGCCGGCATGATCGTTGGAATTCTTTCGGCGATCATTGTTTTACCTGCACCAGGTGGACCAATCAATAAAATGTGATGGCCTCCAATTGCAGCAATTTCTGCCGCCAAACGCGCGGCAGATTGTCCAGCCACATCGGCAAAATCCAAGCGTGTATCGGTTTGTTCCCACTGCAAATCAATCTCTTGTACTACTTCTCGTTCACCAGTTCTAAGCCATCGCAATACTTGTTTCAGATGTTGCATCGGAATAATTGTCATCGCCTGCATCAATTGAGCTTCTTCAAAGTTAGTCTCTGGAACTACCGCGGTGCGAACGCCCGCTTTATACGCCGCCATTAACGCAGGCAGTACACCACGAACCGAACGAATTCGACCATCTAGTGAAAGTTCACCAAGGAATAAAAGATCTTCGATTTTTTCCTTTGCAATACTTTCATGGGCTGATAGCAATGCGATACAAATTGCTAAATCAAAACTTGAACCACTTTTGGGCAACCAGGCAGGCGAAAGTGAAACGGTAACTTTTCTATTGGGCCATACTTCACCGCAGTTAACAATTGCGCTACGAACTCTTTCTCGGGATTCAGTCAACGCGGCATCAGGCAAACCCAACAATGAATACCCCGGAAGCCCATCAGCAATATCAACTTCTACAGTGACTAGATGACCTTCTAACCCTAAAAGAGCAACAGAACTCGTTAAAGCCAGAGTCATAGCAACTTCTCGCGGTATTCAATTTCATGTGAACCATCGGCTCTAACTAGAACTGCTGCAACATCTATTTGGTAGTCGCATCCAAGACAACCATGTGTTGCTAGCCAGGCAAGGGCCAATCGCTGCATGCGATAAGCCTTGTCTCGATTAATTGCTTCAAATGGGTGCCCAAAAGCAACCGAACTTCGCGTCTTAACTTCTACAAACGCAAACACGCCACTTGGATACATGGCGATGATGTCGATTTCACCTTCGCGCACCCGCCAATTTCGTTCGATGATTTCAATACTTTGATTGATTAGAAATTGCGCCACAGCTTCTTCGCCTTGTGCGCCGGTAATTTGATTGCTCTTTGTCTTCATGATCAGAGAGGATAAATACCCCGATCACAGCTGCTGTGCTTGCCTGCCTTACTTGTGGATTAGCGCAGCTACATTGGCAAAAGAACGTCGGTGTTGCGCGCACGGTCCATGCTCGTTCAGTGCTTTTGTATGCGCGGCAGTGATATATCCCTTGTGCCCAGCAAATCCATACTGTGGAAACTCAAGATCCATCTCGCGCATGATGCGATCACGAGTCACCTTTGCAATTACTGATGCAGCGCTAATTGAGACAACAACTTGATCGCCTTTCCACACTGCCAGGTTAGGTAAACCTAAACCTTCGATTGCATATCCATCTGTTAGAACATATGCGGGTTCAATAGCTAAGCCCTGAACTGCACGACGCATTCCATCAAGGTTAGCGGCATGGACTCCCCGCAAATCAACTTCACTTGCCGGAACAATTACAACGCTGACCGATGCAGCGACTTGATGAATCAAATCAAAGACCACATCACGTTTGCCTTCGGCAATCTCTTTGGAATCTCGGACAACAGCTAATTCTGGCGCAAAGGGATCATTGAGAACAACTGATGCAATTACTAATGGACCTGCACATGCACCACGACCAGCTTCGTCAACACCTGCAATCGGTGAGATTCCTGCACTGGTTAAAAGCTGTTCGATAACCTTCATAAGGTTACTTATTTAAAACATCAACTCTTGGAATATATGTAATGTTTTTAAAGGGCCAAATCACACCAAAAACGCGGCCACTGACCTTTGATAAAGGTACAAAACCCTTATTGATATCTTCTCGGTGATAACGCGAATCAGCACTTGCTCCTCGGTGATCTCCCATTACCCACAACTTGTTCTTGGGAACAGTCACATCAAAGTTCATTTCTGATGGCTTGTTACCGGCAAAGATATAAGGCTCAATCACCTCTACCCCGTTAATGGTTAAGTTGCCTTCTTTTGTGCAACAAACGACGCGATCTCCACCTACACCAACTACACGCTTTACTAAGTACTGCTTTGCAGGGTTTGGAAGTACGCCAACTGCTACCAATGCACTCTTAGCTTTGACAACGAATTGGTTTGTTGTGTTGTCATATGGTTCGGGTAACCAATTATCTGGATCGCGGAATACGACTACATCTCCGCGCTTAATATTGTCTGAAATAAATGGGAGCTTGTTTACAGCAACGCGATCCTTGATCTGAAGGGTGTTTTCCATGGATCCAGAAGGAATATAGAAAAACTGCACTAGAAAACTCTTGATAAATAGAGATACAACTAATGCAACGATTACAAGGACTGGGAGCTCCTTAAGGAGCGATCCCTTATTGCGCATTGAAAAGATTATTCAGCTTTTGGAGCTTCAGTTACTTCAGCTTCAACCACAACATCTGTTGTCGCATCTGAAGCTGGAACCTCTTCCACAGCAACCTCTGCTACTGGAGCTTCAACCACAACTTCTGTAGCCGCAACTGGAGCTGGAACCTCAGGCACAGCTTCCTCAATGATTGGTGCCGACACTGGTGTAGAAAGAATTCCATCGCCGTAACCTTCAATGCCATCGCGCTTTTCGCGAATCTTTGCAGCCTTGCCGCGAAGGTCGCGTAGGTAGTAGAGCTTGGCGCGACGTACTTCGCCCTTCTTTACTAACTCAATCTTTTCGATCACTGGTGTGTGAACTGGGAATGTACGCTCAACACCAACGCCGTATGAAACCTTACGGATTGTGAAAGTCTCGCGAACTCCATCACCTTGGCGACGAATAACGATTCCTTGGAAAACCTGAAGACGGCTCTTGCTACCTTCGATAACACGAACATGGATCTTGAGCTCATCACCAGCACGAAACTGTGGGATGTCTTTGCGCAGCGAAGCTGCATCTACGGCGTCAAGAATGTTCATATTCGGATCCTTTTGTCATTTCTATTAGGCACACGCTTTGGCGGTGCAGACTGCGTATTGTGCCATAGCCACGCTCGGAAGCGTAAATCGGCCTCCGGCCTACTCGGGAATTGACGCCTTGAGCGTCTCGTACAGGTGCGGGCCTGACGCCAGGG
>JBIIZP010000094.1:0-3800 GCA_044346215.1 Candidatus Planktophila sp. | reverse complement strand
ATTAATACCCCTTTGTTTTCTTTAGTAAAGCAAATACTGGCGCACTCATTACGAGTGCGCCAGTATTTTAGATTACTTAGTTCTTCGCTGCGTCAGCGAAGTTCTTTCTCAGAATTACTGCAGCGTCATCAAGGGTCTTATCGACATTCTCGCCCTTAACTAGGATGTTTGTAAATACTGAACCTAGAACGTCGTACCAGTTAGATCCGCCAGCCTTGTTGTCAAGGATTGCACCGAACTGTGGTGTACCGGTCTTTGCAGCGTTAGCAATTCCAGTTGTACGAGCGTCTTTGATGATCGCGCCTGCTGCTGTATTGGCAGGTGGTCGTGATGACGCTGAAGACATCAATACTTGACCTTCCTTTGAAGCAAACCAGCTAAGAACAAGCTTCTTAGCACCTAGGTCAACACCATGCTTGGCAGCATATGATGTTACAAATGCGCCTGAGTAGTTAACCCACTGTGCACCCTTTGTGGTTGCTGTAAGTCCTGGCGTTGCGCCAAGGCCAATGTTTATACCAGCTGCTGCAATTCCATCCATGTTCCAAGCACCGGTGATACCAAATGGAATCTTTCCATTCTTGAATGCTTCACCACAGCCTTCCCATTGGAAGAAGCCGTTGCTCTTGCCATCTGCACCAATTAGGTACTTCTTGACATTTGCCTTGAATGCAGCTGAGTTCATTAGCGTCTTAGTTAGATCTGGAGTATTTCCCTTGTATCCCCAAGCTCCGCCACCAAGTGCTGTTATAACTGCGTTAGCTCCCCATGTACCGTCAAATGCACAGATTCCACCAGTTAGACCCTTAGCGGTCTTGTTTGCTGTGTAGTAATCAACCATTCCTTGGAAAGTTGTTGGTGCAGTTGCGTTAAGAGCCTTATTCCACATGAAAGCTGTTGTATCTACATCTAGAGGTACTCCGTATACCTTGCCCTTGTATGTCATTGCTTGAATACCAGCTGCTGGAATTTCCCTCTTATTGGCTGCTGAGTATGTAAGTGCTGCTAACTTTCCAGACTTACCTGCTGATGCAGCTAAGGATGCAGATCCTGTCATAACATCTGGACCAGATGCTGCTGTTGCCTTATCAAATGCAGCATTTAGTGCATCAAAGGATGAGAAAAACTTAACCTTGACGACATAACCTGGTGCAATTTTTGTGTTGCCATCGATTAGTAACTTGAGTTGTGGTCCGCGTGTTTCATCAGCCCAGACCGTAATTGTCTTGTTCGCGGCTGAGGCAGTTGGGACCACCACAGCTGAAAGTGCGAGAGCGGCGACAGCAACAACGCTGACCAAACCGAAACGCTTTTTATTCATCTATTTCCTCCATGGATTAGCTCATGTAGACAGATGTGCCTACATAATTTAAGTGAATTCCACACCTATAGCCCCTAAATGGCAAGCGAAACCTTGCTTCGGGCCCCAATCTAGAACCGTTTTTATCTGATTGTTATAAAGGTTGCTCGTTGCATGAGCCCTTGCAGTGGTGGCCTGAAAACTCGCTCGCAGGCCCAAAGTGGGGTTCGATAGGGGTATGCCTGAAGAGATTGTTTCCCGCGATGAGATCCGTGCCATGCGTCGTTCCTATAGTGATGAGGGTTTAGAAACTCTGTCTGACAACCCTTTTGAAGCTTTTGCATCATGGTTAAAGGATGCACATGAAAATCCAGTCATTGTTGAAGCAAATGCAATGGTGTTGTCAACGGTTACTGCAGATTCACAGATCAATACCCGAACAGTTTTGTTGAAAGATATTTCAGATGGCGGATTTACCTTCTTTACAAATTATCAATCTCGCAAAGCTCATGGCATCGAGTTAAACCCAAATGTTTCATTGCTCTTTCCTTGGTATGCAATGGAACGCCAAGTTTCAATTAGCGGAGTTGCAGAAAAAGTTTCTGAACAAGAATCTGATGATTACTTTGCGACCAGACCATGGGGATCTCAGATTGGAGCATGGGCAAGTGCGCAGTCATCACATCTTGCATCACGCGAAGAGTTAGAGCAACGATTTGCAGGTGCTGCCGAAAAGTGGCCAGAAGCAAGTGCAGTTCCTCGTCCTGCGCATTGGGGTGGATACCGCGTCACACCTCTTCATATTGAATTTTGGCAAGGTCGATACTCACGTTTACATGATCGGCTGCGTTTTGAGAGAACTGCCACAAGCGGTGATTGGGAACTATCTCGGTACTACCCGTAGTCTTAGCCCATGAGCATCATCATTCCTTCAGAGTTGAAACCATTAGATGGACGCTTTGGTTGCGGTCCATCAAAGATTCGTCCGGAAGCATTGGCTGCATTATCAGCATCTGGAAATTCGATACTGGGAACTTCGCACCGACAAAAGCCGGTGAAGAATCTCGTAAAGCGAGTTCGTGAAGATCTGACATCTTTATTTAATCTTCCAGAAGGCTACGAAGTAGTTCTTGGCAATGGTGGCTCAACTGCCTTTTGGGATATCGCAACATTCGGGCTCATTGAAGAGCGTTCCCAGCATCTTGTGTTTGGTGAGTTCTCCTCAAAATTTGCTGCAGCTTCAAAGGAAGCACCCTTCTTAGGCGAGCCAACAGTTATTAAGGCAGAACCTGGTTCGCACCCGTTAGCAACTGCAGAAACTGGGATTGATGTTTACGCATTAACTCATAATGAAACTAGTACCGGAGTTGCAATGCCTATTCTGCGCCCAGCAGGTACCGATGGGGCGCTAGTGCTAGTTGATGCAACATCTGCTGCTGGTGGATTAATGGTTGATGCAAAGGAGTTTGATACCTATTACTTTGCGCCTCAAAAATCCTTCGCATCTGATGGTGGCCTATGGATTGCGATCATGTCTCCTGCTGCAATTGCACGTGCAGAGAAAATTAAGGCAAGTGGTCGTTGGGTTCCAGCCTTCTTCGACCTAGGGATCGCAATAGAGAATTCACGTTTAGATCAGACATATAACACTCCTGCTCTTGTTACTTTGATGCTACTGGCAGAACAAATTGAGTGGATGAACGCCAATGGCGGTCTCTCATTTGCAGCAGGTCGCAGCGCAAAGTCATCAGAGATTTTGTACTCATGGGCAGAAAAGGCCAGCTACACAACTCCTTTTGTAACTGACCCTGCGATGCGTTCCAAAGTAGTTGGAACCATTAACTTTGATGATGCAATCGATGCAACCAAGATCGCTGCTGTTCTGCGCGAAAATGGAATTATTGATACTGAGCCTTATCGCAAGCTTGGCAAGAACCAACTTCGCATCGGTATGTTCCCTGCAGTTGATCCAAGTGATGTTGAAGCACTTACTAAATGCATTGATCACGTTGTTGCTGCTCTGTAATGAGTCTACTTTTTAATGAGTAAGGGCTTTCATCGCGATCGATTCTTTTGGGTAGTTGCTGTTCAAACCGCTGCAGACCAAGGCACATCATTAACAATTGCTGGTTTACATGGAACAGCCATGGGAATTGCGTCGATCTTTGCAGGATGGGCAATTGCTATTGCTGGAGCACCATTCTTACTGGGTTTGCTCGGAGATAGTTTTGGTATTTCTCGTGCCTACATCATGGTCTTTGTTTTGATCAGCATCGCTTTCGTAATCGTGAGAGCAATACCTTCTAATGTGGAGGAATCAGTGTGAATTACAAAGCTAGGCGATTGATTACTCTGCTTGCATTAATTGGAATATTAGTTGTGATTGCGATTAACAGTTTTTAAGACACCTGCCACCGAAGTATCTGCAGGAAGTTCGACTCGGTTCTTGTATTTGAACCAAATAATTAGTGAAGCAAATAATGAAATGCCACCGCAGATT
>JBIIZP010000015.1:0-12620 GCA_044346215.1 Candidatus Planktophila sp. | reverse complement strand
AACTGGTTGCAACTCTGGATGGTTGGAATGAAGCGGTTATTGCCCGCACAATTGCCGCAGCAATCCCTAATGAAACAGCGCTCTTTGTTTCATCCTCTAGACCAATTCGGGACCTTGAAGGTTTTGCAGTCCCGCGTGATGGGGTCGTCACCTATGCAAACCGAGGTTTAGCTGGCATTGATGGAAACATCTCTACCGCCCTTGGCATTGCACTTTCACATAAAGCAACTGTTGCGATTCTGGGCGATCTTTCATTCCTGTATGACTTAACAGGTTTGATTCAGAAAGAAGAGATCAACTGCCGATTTATTGTCATCAATAATGATGGCGGTGGAATCTTTTCAACTCTCCCGCAAAGAGGTTCACATGGGTTTGAAACTGTTTTCGGAACACCACATGGACTTAACCCAGCAGAGATTGCTAAGTCAATGGGAGTTTCAGCAAAGCAGGTTTCTTCTCTCAAAGAACTAGAAGCAGAAGTTAAGGCACCAATTTCAGGTATCAGTGTTGTTGTCTGCGATGTTCCAGATCGAGAAAGTAATGCAGATAACCTAAAAGCTATTTATGACTCGCTAAAGTCGTTCTAAAGAAACAGTTCTATGTAAGTGCGCTCCGCATAGGAGCAAACTTTGCATAAGTTTCAGCTAGTTCAACTTCAGGATCTGAACCATCTACGATTCCGCACCCAGCAAAAATTCGAATCGAATTCCCGTTTATCTGCCCACAACGCAGAGCGATTCCAAGTTCGCCATCACCAGCAGCATCAATCCAGCCGACCGGTCCTGCATAGCGACCTCTGGGAATTGCCTCTATTTCAGCGATCAACTGTGCGGCTTGTGGGCGTGGGGTTCCGCAAACAGCAGCTGATGGATGAAGTTGTTCCAAGATTGTAAAAGCATCAACATGCGAAAGTGTTTCAACTAAAGCACCAGTTACATCCGTTGCAAGGTGCATAACATTTGCAAGGTGCAAAACATAAGGTGATTCTGGAACATTTGTTGAAGAACAAAATGGTTCGATGGCATCTGCAACCGATCGGACGGCATATTCATGTTCTGCAAGGTCTTTTGAAGATCGGGCAAGCGAGCCAGCTAAAGCCAGATCTTTAGCATCATCTCCCGTTTTGCTAATTGTTCCGGCAAGAACGCGTGAGGTAACCATTCCGCGTGAAAGACGCAGCAATAGCTCTGGAGTTGCACCAACTAATCCCGAGATTGAAAACTTCCACGTTGTTGGGTATTCAAGTGCAAGTTTGTTCAAAATGGTGCGCAGATCAATTGCTTTGCTTGATGTTGCGGTCATGTCTCGGGCGAGAACAACTTTGTCTAAGTCACCTTTTTGAATTCTAGAAACTGCAGTAGCAACTTTGGCCTTCCATAAATCATTTGCCTGCGGCTCATCTTTCCATTTGATTTCAGCATTAGAGAAATGATCTGGTTCAGTTTTCAAATCTGGTTGAGAATCTGATCCGATCCAAGTAATCCACGACTTGCCGCTCTTTGTTCCAACAACTACTTGAGGAATAACCAGAACTGAAACATCGTCGGATGCAAATGAAAAAGATGCAAACAAAACCGGTCCTGTGCCACTTCCGTGCACTGTGTTATTAATCGTCAATTTTTCTAACTGCTTTTGCCACCAGTGTCGTGCATTAGCAAATCTATGGGGACCGCTAACTGTTGTTGTTGCATAGGTTCCCCAACCAACTAAACCTTCACCACCGCGCACCCATGCAAGAGGTTGGGTATCTGGAAGTAAGTCCAACAACGGCAAATGCTCGCCAAGGCGGGTCGTTGTGACTGGAACCAGTTGAACCATTGGGGAAGAACTCTCCTCTTAATCGTGCCTGTGTTGTTGTGGCGCTGAGTTGTGGATGAGCCTACTTCAAGGGAGAATATGTGCATGTCTCGCGCTAATCTGAACAAAGATCCCGATGAAGTCGCGGCTATGTTTGATGGCGTCGCCAAGCGGTATGACCTCGTCAACGATCTTTTGAGTTTGGGCCGAACCAAGGCCTGGCGCAAAGCGGCGACAAAGATCATCGCACCAGCACCGGGAATGGTGATCTTGGATCTGGCAGCTGGCCCAGGTTCATCCTCGGAACCACTTTTTAAGGCTGGGGCCACGGTTTTTGCCACTGATTTCAGCGAGGGAATGCTGGCTCAGGGGCGAAAAGCCCGCCCGTATCTGAACTTTTCCAAGGCCGATGCCCTAAACCTGCCCTTTGAGGCGGACAGTTTTGATGTTGTCACCATTTCCTATGGCCTTCGAAACACCGCTGATTTCGACAAGGCGCTAGCCGAGGCCCGTCGGGTCACAAAGCCAGGGGGCCGAATGGTCGTGGTTGAGTTCAGCCATCCAACCTGGCCGCCGTTTCGCACCATTTATACGGAATACCTGATGAAGCTCCTGCCGATGATCGCCAAGCGAACTAGCTCCAACCCTGATGCCTACGTGTATCTGGCTGAATCGATCAGGGCCTGGCCCGATCAGGCGGCGCTGGCAGCTCGAATGGAAAAAGCAGGCTGGACTGGTGTCTCCTGGAAAAACCTGACTTTCGGTGTTGTTGCAGTTCACAGCGGGATTAAGGGCTAGCGGTCACAGGCATACGCCTTTCGACCTTAGGATTTCGACCGTGACATCCAATCCATATATTCCAATCTTGGTGATCGGCGCGATCGGTTTAGGCTTCGCGGTTTTCTCAGTCGCCGCCGGTGCGCTCGCAGGTCCAAAGCGCTACAACCGGGCCAAGTTAGATGCCTATGAATGTGGAATTGAGCCTTCTCCGCAAGCTGCCGAAGGTGGTCGATTCCCAGTTAAGTACTTCTTAACTGCGATGCTATTCATCATTTTTGATATTGAAATCGTCTTTTTGTATCCATGGGCAGTTGCTTTTGATTCACTCGGCATTTTTGGTTTGGTTGAAATGGCGATCTTTATCGGAACGGTTTTTGTTGCATTTGCATATGTATGGCGCCGCGGCGGATTGGAATGGGACTAAAAAATGGGTCTTGAAGAAAAAATCCCAAGTGGGTTTGTTTTAACCTCAGTTGAAAAACTTGCAGGTTATATGCGCAAAAACTCACTCTGGCCAGCAACATTTGGTCTTGCTTGTTGTGCAATTGAGATGATGGCTGTTGGTTCAGCGGCGAAGTACGACATCGCTCGTTTTGGCGGAGAAGTTTTCCGCGCGTCCCCACGCCAAGCAGATCTGATGATCGTTGCTGGTCGCGTTTCAAACAAGATGGCCCCAGTTTTGCGACAGATTTACGATCAAATGTCGGCACCAAAGTGGGTTATTGCAATGGGTGCGTGTGCATCTTCAGGTGGAATGTTTAACAACTATGCAATTGTGCAAGGCGTAGATCACGTTGTTCCCGTTGATATTTACTTGCCAGGTTGTCCACCACGTCCTGAAATGTTGCTCGATGCAATCTTGAAATTGCATGAACAAATCAGTGACACAAAGCTTGGTGCAAACCGTGCACAGGTCATTAAGGAAGTTGAACTTGCTGCAATGAATGCAAAGCCAACCCATGAAATGAAGGGTTTGCTTGCGTAATGACTGACGGAATGTTTGGTGCAAGAGGCACAGGAGATACTTCAGGTTACGGCGGATTGGTTCGCCAAGCCGCTAATTTTGGCTCTTCTGAGCGTCCATATGGCTCATATTTTGATGAAGTAACTGATGATCTTGAGCGCGCTTATCCAGATTTTTCAGATGCAATCGAGCGAGTGGTTGTTGATCGCGGCGAATTAACTCTTCATGTAAAGCGCGAAAAGTTAGTCGAAGTTGCTTTTATTCTTCGCGACAAATTGAAGTTTGAAATGTGCATGGGTGTTAATGGTGTCCATTACCCAGAACAAACTGGTCGCGAAATGCATGCTGTGTATCCATTGCTTTCAATGACAAAGAATCAGCGCATTCGTTTAGAGGTTTCTGTTCCAGATGCAGATTCACATATTCCATCTGTGGTTGAAGTTTGGGCTGGTAATAACTGGCACGAACGCGAAACATATGACATGTTCGGAATTATTTTTGATGGTCACCCAGGTCTAACCCGCATCTTGATGCCAGATGACTGGGAAGGTCACCCACAACGTAAGGATTACTCACTTGGTGGAATCGCAGTTGAGTACAAGGGTGCTACTACGCCACCTCCTAGTGAAAGAAGGAGCTACAAGTGACAACTTTTGATCCGTACGCACCTTCGCGCGATACAACTGAAGGAAAAGTTTTCTCTGTTACAGGCGGAGATTGGGATGCACTTGTGCAAGAGATTGGTGCAGCTAAAGAAGAGCGCGTTGTCGTCAACATGGGACCGCAGCATCCTTCAACGCACGGTGTACTTCGTCTAGTTCTTGAATTAGAAGGCGAAACAATTACCGAAGCTCGTTGTGGAATTGGATACCTTCATACAGGTATTGAAAAGAATATGGAGTACCGCAGCTGGACTCAGGGAACAACATTTGTAACTCGCATGGATTACCTAGGACCTTTGCACAACGAAACCGCTTACTGCCTTGCAGTTGAAAAGCTTTTGGGAATCACCAATGATGTTCCAGAACGCGCAACTGTTATCCGCGTAATGATGATGGAGCTCAACCGTATTTCTTCACACATGGTTGCACTGGGCACAGGAGCCCTAGAACTAGGCGCTATGGGCCCTATGTTCTTTGCTTTCCGTGACCGCGAAACTGTTTTAGAGATCTTCGAAATGATTACCGGTCTTCGCATGAATATGGCCTACATCCGTCCGGGTGGAGTCGCACAGGATCTGCCAGAGGGTGCTTTAACAAAGATTCGCGATGGCGTTAAGTTGATGCGCAAGAACTTTAAGGACAACGCAACACTTCTTATTGGTAACTCGATTTGGATGAAGCGCACACAAGGAATTGGTTACCTAGACCTTGCAGGTTGTACAACTCTTGGAATCACGGGCCCAGTTCTTCGTGCAACTGGTATGCCGTGGGATCTTCGTAAGTTGCAGCCTTACTGTGGTTATGAAAACTACAACTTTGATGTTGTCACCGCTGATACTTGCGATGTTTATGGCCGCTTCTTGATTCGTATGAACGAGCTAGAGCAATCACTTCGCATCGTTGAACAATGTGTCGACAAGCTAGAAAAGCTTGAAGGCGCTCCAGTAATGGTTGCAGATAAGAAGATTGCGTGGCCAGCACAACTTGCACTAGGTGGCGACGGACTTGGTAACTCACTTGATCACAT
Organism: Candidatus Planktophila sp.; assembly: GCA_044346215.1. Classification (GTDB taxonomy): domain Bacteria; phylum Actinomycetota; class Actinomycetes; order Nanopelagicales; family Nanopelagicaceae; genus Planktophila. The sequence goes on along the minus strand of JBIIZP010000015.1, from coordinate 7,390 downwards.
CCGCCAAATCATGGGCACATCGATGGAATCATTAATTCACCACTTCAAACTTGTTACAGAAGGTTTCCATGTTCCTGCTGGTCAGGCATATGTTGCAATCGAATCTCCACGTGGCGAACTAGGTGCTTCAGTAGTTTCAGATGGCGGAACAAAGCCATACCGCGTTCACTTCCGTGAGCCATCATTTAATAATTTGCAAGCAACAGCTGCAATGAGTGAAGGCGGAATGGTCGCTGACATTATTGGCGCAGTAGCTTCGATCGATCCAGTTATGGGAGGTGTTGATCGCTAATGGCATTTTCATCTGAAGATCTTTCAACAATGGATTCGATCATCAAGCGTTATCCACGTTCTCGTTCTGCAATCATGCCTTTGCTTCACTTTGTTCAAGCAAAGGCTGGGTATGTAACAAATGAAGGCATCGAAGTAATCGCACAGCTGCTAGATCTAGAGGCGGCTGAAGTCACTGCTGTATCTACCTTTTACACCCAGTACAAGCCAACTCCGGTTGGTGAGTACCACGTAGGTGTGTGCACAAATACTTTGTGCGCAATCATGGGCGGAGATGCCATCTTTGCATCCCTTAAGGATCATCTTGGAATTGGTAATGATGAAGTTACAGCTGATGGAAAAGTTTCATTAGAGCACATCGAATGTAACGCTGCTTGTGATTACGCACCAGTTGTGATGGCTAACTGGGAGTTCTACGACAACCAGACAGTTGAGTCTGCAAAAGAGTTAGTTGATTCAATGCGCGCTGGTAATCCAAAGCCGCCAACACGTGGACCAAGTCGTTTGGTTACTTACAAAGAAGCTTCAGCAGTTCTTGCTGGTTTAAATGATGGACTTGCACACGAAGGTGTTCAAGCAGGCGAGCCAACATTGCTTGGCTTGAAACTTTCGAAAGAGGGCAAGTAATGACAAAGCTAGCTCCAGTTTTATCTGCACATTGGGATGAAAAGGATTCATTTACTCTAGAAGGTTACAAGCGTCATGGTGGTTACAAGGCTGCTGAAAAAGCTTTAAATATGGATCCAGATGCGGTTATTCAACTTGTTAAGGATTCAGGACTTCGCGGCCGTGGTGGCGCAGGTTTCCCAACAGGCATGAAGTGGGGATTTATTCCACAAGGTGATAACAAGGATCACTACTTAGTTGTTAACGCTGATGAATCAGAGCCAGGAACCTGTAAAGACACTCCATTGCTGATGGCTAATCCGCATGTGCTTATCGAAGGTTGCATCATCGCGTGTCACGCGATTCGTGCCAAGCATGCATTTATTTATATCCGCGGTGAAATCACCCATGTTGCTCGCCGAGTAAATCAAGCAATCGCCGATGCATACGCAGCAGGAATTCTTGGAAATGGAATCGATGTTGTTTTGCACGTTGGAGCAGGTGCATACATCTGTGGTGAAGAAACCGCTCTTCTTGATTCGCTAGAAGGCTTCCGCGGACAGCCTCGTTTACGCCCACCTTTCCCTGCTATTGCAGGTCTTTATGCACGTCCAACAGTGGTAAACAATGTTGAATCAATCGCATCGGTTCCAGCAATTGTTATGAATGGCGCCGAGTGGTACCAATCAATGGGAACTGAAAAGAGCAAGGGAACAACGCTGTACTCATTGTCAGGCCATGTTGTTAATCCAGGACAGTTCGAAGCACCTTTAGGAATCACACTTCGTGAAATTTTGGATCTTGCAGGCGGAGTTCGCCCAGGACACAAGTTGAAGTTCTGGACACCAGGCGGATCATCAACACCGTTGTTCACTGATGCACACCTTGATGTTCCTTTGGATTACGAAGGTGTTGCCGCAGCAGGTTCGATGCTTGGAACTAAAGCTCTTCAAATCTTTGATGAAACAACCTGCGTCGTGCGCGCAGTTCTTCGTTGGACCGAGTTCTACAAGCACGAATCATGTGGAAAGTGCACACCATGTCGTGAAGGTACTTGGTGGTTGGTACAGATTCTTCGTGATCTTGAAGAAGGCAAGGGAACAGAAGCAGATCTTGCCAAGTTGCTTGATCTTTGTGACAACATCATGGGCCGTTCATTCTGCGCTCTTGGTGATGGTGCAACAAGTCCGATTACTTCTTCAATTAAGTATTTCCGCGAGGAATACATCGCTCACGTAACAAATGGTTCATGCCCATTTGATCCAGTTGCATCAACACTATTTGTTGGGGCAGGTGCATAAGTGAGTACTGAGGTTTCAGAGATGATCACCGTTGTAATTGACGGTTTCGAAGTTACAGTTCCAAAGGGAACGCTTGTAATTCGTGCTGCAGAACAACTTGGTATTCAGATTCCACGTTTTTGTGATCACCCACTTCTTGATCCAGTTGGTGCATGTCGTCAGTGTTTAGTTGATATCGAAATTAATGGTCGCGCTTTTCCAAAGCCACAGGCCTCTTGCACAATTCCTGTAGAAACAGGAATGATTGTAAAGACCCAATTAACCTCACCTGTCGCTGAAAAAGCACAGCGCGGAGTCATGGAGCTTTTGCTTGTAAACCACCCACTTGATTGCCCAGTGTGTGACAAGGGTGGCGAGTGCCCACTACAGAACCAAGCGATGAGTAATGGTCAAGGTGCTTCACGTTTTGAAGGCGTTAAGCGCACATTTGAAAAGCCAATCAATATTTCTTCACAGGTACTTCTTGATCGCGAACGTTGCGTTCTGTGTGCACGTTGTACTCGCTTTTCTGAGCAGATTGCTAGCGATCCATTCATTACCTTGAATGAGCGCGGTGCATTGCAGCAAGTTGGTATCTACGAAAACCAACCTTTCGAGTCATACTTTTCTGGAAACACAGTTCAGATCTGTCCAGTAGGCGCACTTACTGGTGCTGCATACCGTTTCCGCGCCCGTCCATTTGATTTAGTTTCGACTCCATCTGCATGTGAGCACTGTGCATCTGGTTGCGATATGCGCACCGATGTTCGTCGCGGAAAAACTTTGCGTCGCTTAGCCGGAGAAGATGCATCAGTTAATGAAGAGTGGAACTGCGATAAGGGTCGTTGGGCATTTAAGTATGTAACCGCGGTTGATCGCCTAAAGAATCCAATGATTCGTAACGCTGCAGGTGAACTTGTTGAAGCATCATGGCCAGAAGCGCTAGCAATTGCTGCCGAAGGACTTAAGTCTGCAAAGGCTGCAGTTCTTGTTGGTGGCCGTGCAACTCATGAAGATGCATATGGTTACAGCAAGTTTGCACGCGTTGCTCTTGGTACAAATGACATTGATTTCCGTTCACGTCTTTCATCCGATGAAGAACGCGAATTCATTGCAGCCCGCGTAGTTGGTTCATCAACTACTTACCGCGATATTGATAAGGCTGATCAAATTCTTCTAGTCGGCTTTGAGCCAGAAGAAGAGTCACCAATTGTTTTCTTGCGCATCAATAAGCAGTTCCGCAAGCGCGCTTTGAAGGTTATTTCAATCGGCTCAAAGGAATCTATTGCGGTAGACAAGTTAAAGGCTGAGTTTGTAAAGGTTGCTCCAGGACAAGAAGCAGCAGCAATTGCTGGGCAAAAATTGACTGATAAGTCAGTGATTCTTGTTGGTGAACGCGCAGCTGAAAGCGCTGGTGCGTTGAGCGCAGTTGCAGCTCTGGCTGATTCAACTGGTGCAAAACTTGCATGGATTCCACGTCGCGCAGGGGAACGTGGTGCGATCGAAGCTGGTGCAATTGGAAATCTTTTGCCAGGCGGACGTCCAGTAACAGATGCCGCAGCTCGTGTTGATATCGCCGCAGCCTGGAATACACAATCAATTCCAACTGATGTTGGTCGTTCAACTTCACAGATCATTGATGCCGTTAACGCGGGTCAGATCGGCGCACTACTTGTCGGTGGAGTTGATCCATTGGATAGCGATAACAGCCAGGCAACACTTTCTGCTCTAGATAAAGCATTTGTAGTTTCACTTGAAATTGCACCAAGTGCGGTTACTGCTCGAGCAAATGTTGTTCTTCCAGTTGCAGCGGTGACTGAAAAGTCTGGCTCTTTCCTTAACTGGGAAGGACGTGCTCGCTCATTTGATGCAGCGGTTGCAGATTCGCTCAATCGCAGTGACTTAAGAATTCTTTCCATGATCGCTGAAGAAATGGGCATCTCTCTCAATCTTGGAACAGTTACTGCAGCAGCAAAAGAGATTGCATCTCTTGGTACTTGGGATGGTGCTCGTGCAAACTTCAACAAGGTTGCACCGCAAACACAGCCTTCGCTTAACAACGATCAAGCTTTGATTACTTCTTGGCGCCGTCTGCTAGACCTTGGAACTTTGCAAGAGGGTGAAGAACACCTTGCTGGTACTGCTCGCAGAACAGTGGCGGTTATTTCGCCAAAGCGTGCGCAAGCAATGGGTGTAGTCGATGGAGATCAACTAAAGATTTCAACTGCGCAAGGCTCTGTAACCCTTTCAGCACTGGTCGAAAATATTCATGATGATGCGGTCTGGGCTCCTCGTAACTCACGTGGTTCTCAATTGTTGGTAAACCTAGGCGTCGCACATGGCGCAGTAGTTACGGTGGTGAAAGCATGACAAATGCAGAGCTAATTGCAGCAGATCCAGGCTGGCTCATTCTCGTCAAGGCGCTACTGGTTTTTGCAGGGTGCGTAGTACTGACATTGCTGGCGGTTTGGGGAGAGCGACGTCTTGTAGGTCGCATGCAACAACGTCCAGGACCTAACCGTGTAGGACCATTTGGTTTGATTCAATCTTTAGCTGATGGAGTAAAGCTCGCGCTTAAGGAAGACATCATTCCTACTGCAGCAGACAAAATTGTTTTCGTCATTGCCCCAATCATCAGCGCAACAACAGCGTTTATGGCATTTGCAGTAATTCCAATTACTGGTGAAGTTACTTTGTTTGGCAAGCAGACTGCAATGCAGCTCACTGATTTGCCGGTCGGAGTTCTTTACATTCTGGCGGTCGCATCAGTTGGTGTTTACGGAATTGTTTTAGCTGGATGGTCTTCCGGTTCAACATATCCGTTGCTTGGTGGTTTACGTTCAAGTGCGCAAGTTATTTCATATGAAATTGCTATGGGACTTTCACTTGTTGCCGTCTTTATCTACGCAGGTTCGATGTCAACATCAGAGATCGTCGCTGCTCAATCTTCTTGGTGGTATGCAGTTGTTCTCTTCCCATCATTTGCAATCTATGCGATATCGATGGTTGGCGAAACTAACCGTGCACCATTTGACCTTGCAGAAGCCGAAGGTGAACTAGTTGGTGGTTTCCACACTGAATACTCATCACTCAAGTTCGCACTCTTCTTCCTTGCCGAATACATCAATATTGTTGCCGTATCAGCTCTTGCAACCACCCTGTTCTTGGGTGGCTACAAAGCGCCTCCAGGGCTTGGTTTTACTGAAGCGTGGCTGGGTGGCTGGTTTACCGCAGTGTGGTTCTTCGCCAAGGTAATTACCTTCTTCTTCGTATTCGTTTGGCTACGTGGAACGCTTCCACGCCTTCGTTACGACCAGTTCATGCAGTTTGGTTGGAAAGTTTTAATTCCAATCTCAATTCTTTGGATCTTGGTCGTTGCAACGTTGCGTGTTCTTTCACTACAAGGAGCGCCACGTTCAGTGGTAATCGCGTTTGCAAGCACCGTCGTGGTTCTGATTATGGCGGTCAATATTGGTTTTGAAAACTCAAAGAAGAAAAAGGAAGCTGCTGTTGCCGACGGTGACAACACAGAATCTCCATCCTTTGCAGTTCCTTCATTACCTATGGAGATTTCAACTATTAATGTCTCAAAGAGCATAGGGGGCGACCGTGGCTGAAAACCTCGAACCGTTAAAGCCAAAGGATCTTGGTATTAACGATGTTCAATTTTATGAAGTAGAACAAACACCACCACTTGGTTTCTTTGGTGCCATGAAGGGGTTTTGGGTTACCTTCTCAACGATTTTCAAGAAGCCTTTAACCGTTGAGTATCCAGAAGTTAAGGCACCAACTGAAGAGCGTTTCCATGGTCGTCACCAACTTAATCGGCACCCAGATGGATTAGAAAAGTGCATTGGTTGCGAGCTATGTGCATGGGCATGTCCAGCAGACGCAATTTATGTTGAAGGTGAAAGCAACACCGAAGAAAATCGTATGTCTCCAGGTGAGCGCTACGGCAAGGTGTATCAAATCAACTACCTACGCTGCGTTTTCTGCGGACTGTGTATTGAGGCTTGCCCAACTCGTGCATTAACCATGACAAATGAGTACGAACTTGCAGATGATTCACGTGCAAAGTTGATCTTTGAAAAGCAGGATCTATTGGCTCCATTGCGCCAAGGAATGCTTATGCCACCACACCCAATGTATCCAGATATGACAGATACCAACTATTACAACGGTGATGTGAAAGGTGCACATCCATCACAAGCTAAAAACCCGGGGGATATTCAGTCATGATGCAGTTAGCACTAGAGGTTGGCCAAACAGCTAAACCTGAAGCGGTTATGTTTTGGATTCTTGGCCCATTGGCGGTTATTGCAGCTCTTGGAATGTTGCTTGTAAAGAAAGCTGTTCACTCTGCAATCTTGATGGCATTTGTAATGGTTGTATTGGCAATCTTCTATATCGCACAAGATGCTGTTTTCCTTGGAATTGTCCAAGTAGTTGTTTATACCGGAGCAGTAATGATGCTCTTCCTGTTCATTTTAATGTTGGTTGGTGTTGATACATCCGATTCTTTAACTGAAACTATTGCAGGACTTCGACCAATCGCAATTACAGCTGCGGTTGGCTTCGGTGGATTAATGGTTGCACTATTGGGACGAGCTACTTTGGGTCGTGATGCGGTTGGATTAGCTCAAGCAAATTCAAACGGAAATGTTGAAGGTATTGCCTATGCACTCTTCTCAACATATGTATTCCCATTTGAAGTTGTTTCTGCACTATTGATCACTGCGGCTATGGGTGCGATGGTTCTTGCACATAGTCAACGCACAACGGCTCGACCAACTCAGCGCCAACTTTCAATCAACCGTTTCCGCGGTAAGTCATTGGGCAGTGCAGCAGGACTTCCAGGTCCTGGTGTTTATGCTCGCCACAACGCAGTAGATGTTCCAGCTCTTCTTCCAGATGGAACGCCTGCACCAACATCAGTTAATGCAAGCCTTGAAGCTCGCGGGGATATGTTGGATTACAAGAGCTTTGATCTTTCAGAAGTGAACACTCAGATTGAGGAGGAGAAATAATGGACGCCTCCAATTACCTCTATATTTCAGCGCTCCTTTTTACTATCGGAGCCGTTGGTGTAGTTGTTCGCCGCAACGCAATCGTTGTTTTCATGTGTATTGAGCTCATGCTCAACGCTGCAAACCTTTCATTTGTAACTTTCTCACGCATCAACGGCAACCTAGATGGTCAAGTAATGGCTTTCT
>JBIIZP010000093.1:0-3837 GCA_044346215.1 Candidatus Planktophila sp. | reverse complement strand
TCATACAATTACCGCATCGCAGGTTTTGCTGACAACCGAAGATGTTGTTCGTCGCTCGCACTATCAAAATGCTCAGCGCACTTTGTATAAACTACTTCAGTTGGGTGTTGTTCCAATCATTAATGAAAATGACACAGTCGGAACTCAAGAGATTCGCTTTGGCGACAACGATCGTTTAGCCGCCTTGGTTGCCTTGTTGATTGTTGCTGATCTACTGGTTTTGGTTTCTGACATTGATGCCCTGTATGACGCACCTCCAACTCAAGCAGGGGCTCAAAGAATTCTTGAAGTTTCATCTGTCGCAGATATAGAGGGCATAACTCTTGGTGGTGCAGGTTCAGCCGGTGTTGGCAGCGGGGGAATGGTGACCAAGGTTGAAGCAGCACGAATTGCGACATCTGCAGGTATTCCAATGTTGCTTACTTCACTCGAAGATTCAGATAAATCACTAGCTGGAGAAAAACTCGGAACTCTCTTTCATGCACACGCAAGCAAAACAACCTCAAGATTGTTGTGGCTAGCTCATGCAACAAAGTCACAAGGAAAGTTGATTCTGGATGCAGGTGCAGTCACTGCAATTTTAGAGCGCGGAGTTTCCTTACTACCTGCTGGAGTAACTGCCGTTGAAGGAGTTTTCATTGCAGGCGATGCAGTTGAACTTGTCGGCCCAGATGGTGCGGTAATCGCACGCGGTCTAGTCGCATTTGATTCAGAGGATTTGCCACAGATGCTGGGTCGTTCAACAAAAGAGCTTGCTGCAGTATTAGGCGCAGAGTATGAACGTGAACTTGTTCATCGCGACGACCTAGTTCTTCTCTGACTAATTCTTTTCTGCTATTTCCCGTAGAACTGGTGCGATTTTTGCACTAATTCCATCTGAACTTGTCGGAATGTCAGAGAGTTTTACTATCACGGTGTCATTGAGTGCATCCATATAGATGTATTGGCCATGCAAGCCCATCATTAAGTTGATCCCTGGGAATGGATGCCACATCTGTGCGCCATAACCCCAACCGTAATCCAACTTAACTACTGAAGTTGAAAGTCGAGCTTTCCAAGAAGTGCTTGCAATCTTGGGATCACCGCTCATTAAAGCTTGCCCAACTCGAGCGTAATCACGCGCGGTTGCATTGAAACAACAAAATGCTTTTTCATTGCCACCCACTCGATCTACATTCCAGGTTGCATTGAAATCGGCACCAACCTTTTGCCAGACACGTTCGCTAAATGCATCGGCCAATTTTTGACCTGTAATCTTTTGGACTATTAAACCCAACATTTGGGTATTAACCGAACGGTATTCAGGGAAAGTACCTGGTTCTTCTCTCATTTTTCGGTTGTTTTTCAAAAACCAATTGACATCGGTTGAAGCGTACATTTGTGCAATTGCAACACCCCAGCCTGCAGGACCGGTTGGGTAATTATCTGAAACACCGATACCTGAATTCATATCCAATAAGTCTTCAATAGTTACCTTGTCGAAAGATGTATCTGCCTTGAATTCCGGCAAAATGCTAACAAAAGTATCGCTTTCCTTAATCTTTCCTTCATCGATTAATTGGCCAACAACTAGGGATGTCATGGTCTTTGCGACAGAGTATGAAGGTAGAACTGTTGATTGAGTTTTACCATTGAAATACTTTTCGTAAGTAATTTTGCCTTTACGAATAACTAAAAATGCATTGGTATCTGTTTCTTCAAGAAATTGCTCAAAAGGGACAGTCTTTCCATTCCACGTCACATTAGTAATTTCTTCAGCAGAACCTTGAATCCATGGCGATGCTGGTGTTGCCTTGATTGTGTGTGCTGGCATTAAGTCTGGAGTTTTAGATGCAGGCGCTAAGCCAAGTCGGATTGCTGCAATGGGCTCGGGGTAGTGAATCACCTTTGTAAGGCCAAACAATGCGGCATAGATAATGACGAGAACGATTGCGACTCTGCGGATTAATGTGAACACGGCATCAGGGTAACTCCCGATAGGCTTAAACCTATGGATGCTAAGGGATTAATTTCGCAGCTTGCAGATTCTGCCCGCATTGCCGGAAGAACCTTGAGTGTTTCCACTGGAGCTCAACGCAAAGATGCACTGAAATTAATAGCAGCAGCAATTGAGGCGCGAAGTGCCGAGATTCTTGCAGCTAATGAAAAAGACATGCTGGCAGGCCGCGCATCAGGTCTGAACTCATCCCTACTAGATCGACTTTTGTTAACTCCAGAACGCATCAAAGGAATTGCGTGGGGAGCGCGCCAAGTAAGTGAGCTTGAAGATCCACTGGGCAAAACTCTGCGCAAATCCACCTTGCCTAACGGAATTGAATTAGAACAAATCTCAGTTCCATTCGGGGTAATTGGAATGGTCTATGAAGCGCGCCCAAATGTGACTGTCGATGCCGCAGTTATCTTGTTGATGTCAGGAAACGCAGCGCTACTTCGCGGATCATCAAGTGCGGCACATAGCAATGAAATCTTGGTTCGGGTCATGCGAGATGCACTTTCCACAACTGCAATTTCCCCAGATGTGATTCAACTTGTTCCTTCTGAAGATCGTGAAACCGTTAAGGCACTTCTAAATGCACGTGGAAAAGTAGATCTAGTCATTCCCCGTGGTAGCGCCGCGTTGATTCGCATGGTGGTTGATGAATCATCAGTGCCAACAATTGAAACTGGCGCGGGCGTGTGCCACGTGTATATCGATGAGTTTGCAGATTTAAGTAAAGCGATTCCAATCATTATCAACTCAAAGGTTCAACGTCCAAGTGTTTGTAACGCTGCCGAAACCTTGTTAGTTCACTCAGTTGTTGCACAAGAATTCATGCCAACCGCTCTGAAAGCGCTGCACGAAGCTGGCGTGATTGTTCATTGTGACCAAGCTTCTTTGGCAATTGCAAAGAGTGCAAATATCCCAGCCACTTTGGCAACAGAGGAGAATTTCTGTACCGAATACGGCACACTAGAGATGAATGTTGCAATCGTTGATTCTGTCGATGCAGCAAGTGCGCACATTGCTAAATACGGTACTCAACACACCGAAGCGATACTTTCTGAGAACAAAGAAAATGTAAAGAGGTTTATTGCTCTTGCAGATTGTGCAGCGGTTATGGTCAATACATCCACTCGTTTTACCGATGGTGAACAAATGGGCTTTGGCGCTGAAATTGGTATCTCAAATCAAAAATTGCATGCCCGAGGTCCAATGGGGCTTGAGGCAATGACGACAACCACTTGGATTGTTACGGGAAATGGGCAAATTCGCAGTTAGGCTGCAATTTAATTAGACTGAGTCCCATGAGCAGCCTTTCACGCGATGATGTCGCCAAGCTTGCAGGCCTAGCCCGCATCGAAATGAGCGAGGACGAGTTAGTCAGTCTTTCCAAGGAGTTCACTGTTATTTTGGACGCCGTTGCTCGCGTGCAGGAAGTTGCCGGCGCAGATGTTGAACCAACATCACACCCATTGCCATTGCGTAACGTTTTTCGCGCAGATGTAGTTGTTCCAAGCCTTACACCGGAAGAAGCACTTTCTGGTGCACCTGCTCAAGAGGAACAACGTTTTCGTGTTCCTCAGATTCTGGGTGAAGAATGATTCGTAACTCTGCATCTGAAATGGCAGCCAAACTTGCTGCCGGTGAAACAACTTCTGTTGCACTAACTCAAGCACACTTAGATCGCATTGCTGCAGTTGATGCCGAGGTTCATGCATTTTTGTATGTCGATACCGAAGGTGCTTTAGCGCAAGCTGCAGCAGTTGATGCAAGGCGCGCAAAAGGTGAAAATCTCTCACCACTTGCAGGCGTGCCACTAGCGCTTAAAGATGTTATGGCGCAAAAAGGTATTCCAA
>JBIIZP010000014.1:0-12706 GCA_044346215.1 Candidatus Planktophila sp. | reverse complement strand
GGAACCAAGGCAACATCGCCAGAGTGAATCTCTTCTGCAACATCATAAGGACGGTTATCTGCAGAAGTTCCACGGAAATAACCGAAAGGAGAAGCTGCTGCACTTGTCGCGCCGCGCGTTACTGCGCTCTCAAAGTAGTAGATCTCTTCTAGCGATGATTCTTTTCCTGGCAGGTAACAATCATGTTTATGAGAAGGAGAGCCAGACCAATTCCCTGCAGGAACAATAACTTCGCAGACAACCATACGATCCGCATCGAGAGTGTCAGGCATTCCTAGGTTGTGCACTTGTCTAGATTCACGACCTGCGCCGCGAATGGTTACTTGCACTTTATCTTTGGCAGTGAATTGAACTGGCTTTGCAACTGTCGCAGGAGTTTCACCAACTGCTATACGACCTGTGCCGGTAATGGTGGCTGAGGTATTAATCGGTAGATAGAGAAAATCTGCGGGTCCATGAAAGACAGATGTGCGACCAGAGAGAACCTGGGTAGCAGCCGGATTGTCAGCAACTGTATATTCAACGACAGCGCTGGCACCTTCAAGGAGAAATATGATCCGTTCATTGGCATCAGCTGGGAGAGAGAGCTTTTTTGAGAGAGTGCCGATGCGCAGGCCGGTGTATTTCCAGCCTTCTGTAGGCGGATTTTTGGCATCGATATGCACATCCCAATCACCGTGGGCGAGTACCGATGAAGGGAAGAACCACTTCTGCGATTGAGATGGCATCTATCGATTTAGTTCTGCGGGAAGCCGAGGTTGATTCCGCCGTGGCTTGGATCTAACCAACGAGATGTAATTGCTTTGCCACGCGTAAAGAAGTGAACGCCTTCTACGCCGTGCGCCTTGGTATCACCGAAGAGTGATTGCTTCCAACCGCCGAATGAATAGTAGGCAACAGGAACAGGAATAGGAACGTTAATTCCAATCATTCCAACTTCAATCTCGTTCTGAAAGCGACGAGCCGCACCACCATCGTTGGTGAAGATGGCAGTGCCATTACCAAATGCGCCGCTATTGATGAGTTTTACGCCATCCTCATAGCTCTCGACCCGAACCACCGAGAGAACTGGCCCGAAGATTTCTTCGGTGTAGACCTTTGAGGTGGTTGGCACTTTATCAACCAGTGTTGGCCCAAGCCAGAAACCATTTGGCTCGCCATCAACCTTTGGATTACGACCGTCAACAACAACATTCGCGCCATCTTTTTCAGCAATATCAATGTATGAGGCAACCTTGTCACGATGTTCTTTGGTGACAAGTGGCCCCATGTCGCAGCCGCGGCGACCATCGCCAGTGCGCAACTTACCCATACGCTCAACAATCTTTGGAATCAATTTATCTGCAACAGGTTCAACTGCGACAACGACTGAAATTGCCATGCAGCGCTCGCCGGCACTGCCGAAGCCTGCGTTGATGGCTGAGTCTGCAACGAGTTCGAGATCTGCATCTGGAAGGACGAGCATGTGGTTCTTGGCACCACCAAGTGCCTGAACGCGCTTGCCTGAACGCGATGCGTTCTCGTAGATGTATTGCGCGATTGGTGTTGAGCCGACAAATGAAATTGATTCAATATCGGGGCTATCGAGAAGTCCGTCTACAGATTCTTTATCGCCATTCAAAACGTTGAAGACACCGTCAGGTAAGCCAGATTCTTTCCACAGCTTGGCAATCCACATCGAAGCTGTTGGATCCTTTTCAGATGGCTTAAGTACCACGGTATTACCCGCAGCGATGGCAATTGGGTAGAACCACATTGGCACCATTGCTGGGAAGTTGAATGGGCTGATGATTCCGACCACGCCCAGAGGCTGACGAGTCGAGTACACATCTACGCCGGTTGAGACATTTTCAGAGTAGAAACCTTTGAGCAAGTGAGGGATACCAGTTGCAAATTCAACAACTTCTTGTCCACGGGTTATTTCACCGAGCGCATCTGAGAGCACCTTGCCATGTTCGCTGGTAATGATTTCAGCAAGCTCTGGCTTTCTCTCATTGAGAAGTTCGCGGAATTTAAAGATTATCTGTTGACGCTTAGCCAGTGATTCATCGCGCCACTTAGGAAATGCATCTTTGGCGGCCTTGATGGCTGCGTTAATTTCAGCCTGATCGGCTAGGGCGACTCGCTTTGTCTCTGTTCCCAGTGCGGGGTCATAGACTGGAAAAGTTCTTCCAGATTTACTGACATATTCAGCACCATTGATCCAGTGATTGACGGTTGTGCTCATTTTTCCCCTTTGGCTTAAGGCTCTGATAATAGAGGTCAAGTTGCGAACCGGTAAGTCGCAGCTAGGCGCTAGGCCGCCACTCGAGCCCCCAGTAGTTTTCCTTAACTTCACCAAATTGTTATTCTAAATCCTTGACCTACCCCACTATCTCATGTCTAGACTCAGCACTAAGCAAACCTGTCATCGTTACCACATTTTCCCGGGTTGGTGCCATGAAAGGCTAGCTGGCAGTTCCATTTCTATCCCTAGTAGAAAGCTGAAATAGATATGCGATACACACTTTCGGTGCGAATTTCAAGTCGCACATTTAAGGCAGTACTGGGGGCAAGCCTTGCTGGCGCACTCCTAGTTTCTGTAGTCCCATCTGCATCTGCAGCAACCGGTCGCGTTGGTGGTACATGCGTAAAGGTTGGCGATAAGGCAAAGGTTGGAAAGACAAATGTCATTTGTAAGTCAGTATCTGGAAAGAAAATCTGGACAGATACAAAGATTTACAAAGTTTCAATTAGCGCAAACGCAATTCTTGGCGGAAAGAATAACCAAACCGCAACTTGGATCCAAAACTATGTAACTCCACAGTTCGAACTTTCAAATGCTGAAAAGGGAAAGCAAGTAGAAGTTTCCTTTACTCCAGCAGGTATTGATGACAATCAATTCAAAACACAGCTTGCTCTTGACCTTGCTTCAAAGCGCGGTCCAGATGTAATGGCACTTGATGGTTTCTGGGTAGCAGAGTTTGCTGAAGCTGGATACATCAAACCGCTTGAATCAGTTGTTGGAGCTAAGGCAGTTAACGCATGGGAAGGCTGGAAGCAGATTCCTTCTTCTGTACAAGGCGTTATGAGCTACGGCGGAAAGAAGTACGGAGTTCCTCAGGGAACTGACGGACGCATCATCTACTTCAATAAGAAGTTATTTGCAGATGCCGGACTTCCAACAAACTGGCAACCTAAGTCATGGGCAGAACTTCTAACTGCTGCTAATACAATCAAGACCAAGACTCCTTCAGTTACACCTCTACAGCTAAATGCTGGAGATGGAATGGGAGAAGCAACTGCTATGCAGGGCTTCCTCAACCTCCTTGGTGGAGCAGGTAGCTTGATCTATGACCCAAAGAGTAAGAAGTGGACTGGAAATACAAAGGCAGTTCGCGACATGCTCGGTTTCTATGACAGCGTTTACAACAAGGACAAGGTCGGAAACTCTGACTGGCAACTTCTTGCTGGAGAAAACGGTCGTAACGAATCATTCAAAGCTTTTGCTGAAGGAAAGCTTGCCATGATCATCGAAGGTGACTACCTCTGGAGAGGTGTTATCAACCCTGTATCAGGTAACTTCAAGATGGCCGATCGCAATACCAACGTTGGCTTCGCGAAGATCCCTGCGCAGAGGGCTAAGTCAGGTGTTAATGGTCAGAGCTTCATGAGCATGTCAGGTGGAAGCGGATACGCACTTAATCCTAATTCAGCTAACAAGTCAGTTGCTTGGGAACTTCTGCAGTTCATCAACGCTAAAGAGCCAGTTTCCTCATTCATGGCTATCGGTGGAGCAGTTCGTATTTCACAACGTCAAGATGTGAATACAGCGGTTCTTAAGTCTGACCCTTGCTTGAAGTTCGTATTTGAGAATGCAATTCCAAATACCTTCTTCCGTCCAGCAAGCGTTAACTACAACGCAGTTTCTGTATTGCTACAGAAGGCAACAACTTCAATCGTTCAGGGTAAGTCTGTTGCAGAAACTGCAGCCGCTTATGAAAGCGCACTGAAGGATCTTGTCGGTGCTGCAAACGTAGCCAGCAACTAAGGCTGCATGAAATCTAAGACGAAAAAGAGTTCCCGGGCCGCAAGGCCCGGGAACTCTGTTCTTGGCAAAGGCGCTGCGACCGCTTTTCTATCTCCATCCCTCATTTTTATTGGGATCTTTCTCCTTGTCCCAGCATTTTGGACGCTCTACCTAGGCTTAACTGATTACAAGCTCGTGGGTATCGAAGCGTTGAATCCAAGTTTCGTGGGAATTGATAACTTCACAAAAGCGCTTAATGACCCACAATTTTTGAGTTCACTAAAGTTAACAATTATCTACGTTATGGGATCTGCCATCTTCGGACAGGCACTACTTGGCTTTATTCTTGCCTGGGTTTTAAATGAACTTTCACCACGTATTCGCAATATTGTGGAATTAATTGTGATCTTTGCCTGGATCGTTCCGGGATCAGTTGTTGCATTCTTATGGTTTGCCTTCTTTAATAAGGAAGAAGGAACGCTCAATGCAATCTTGGGCGTAAATATCGACTGGCTACTTGATTATCCAATGCTCTCCATAATTATCTTCAATATCTGGCGCGGAACTGCCTTTTCTATGTTGCTCTTTAGCGCAGCAATTGCCTCGATTCCTAAATCCCACCTTGAAGTTGCACGTGTTGCAGGCGCCTCGAAATTCCAACAATTACGCAAAATTGTTCTTCCATCAGCTCGATCATACATTCTTACAAATTTACTTCTGATTACATTATGGACTTTCAACGATTTTGGTCCGTATTTGTTGACTGGCGGTGGCCCTGGAGGCGAGACACAGATTCTGCCTATTTTTATCTACGACAGCGCACTTCGCTATCTTGACTTCGGCTACGGTTCAGCGATTGCAGCGATCATGCTCTTCTTGAACTTGGTGATCTCATTAATTGTCTTGCGCATGTCACGGAAGGGTAAGAAGTAATGAAACTTTTGGGTAAAGAAATTCAGTTTCAGGATAAGCGACGCATTGATGAACGCACAAAAGTTGAAAAAGTATCAACTTTCGCCTTTGTGCTCTTAGCGGTGAGTTTCTTCGCGATTCCTTTGATGTGGTTAGTCTTGGCACCTTTTGATTCAGATCCAACTTTTCGCATCAAATGGCCTAATTGGGGGCTAGGAAACTTCTCCGAAATGGCCGAGAACCCATATGCCTATCGATCGCTAATGAACTCAGCAATATTCTCTGCTGGCAGCGGCCTTGCAGTGATTCTTGTTGGTGCGCCAGCCTCTTATGTATTGAGCCGAATTAAATTTGCAGGTAGAGATGCTTTCTTGTACATACTTCTTCTCTTCTCATCGATTGTCACGGGCAGCGCCGCGATGGTTCCACTTTTCCTTTTGTCACTCAGGCTAAATTTGATTGACACTTATCAAGGAGTAGTCCTTGTATTAACGGGCGGACTTATTCCAGCAGCAATCTTTATTTTGAAAGATTTTACGGATTCAATCCCAAAGAGTTATGAGGAATCTGCGCAGATTTTTGGCGCAAGTTCGTTTCGTATCCTTAAGGATGTCGTAACACCAATTATTCGACCAGGCTTAGCAGTAATTTTCGTTTGGTCGTTTGTTCAGGCATGGGGCAACTTCCTAGCACCGTTTATTTTGATTAGAGATGTAAATAAACAACCTGCTGCTGTGATGATGTATAGCTTCTATAACGATGGAGGACAAGCAGTTTTCCGCACAGTAGCGGCGTTCTCCCTGATGTATACGATTCCCGTGCTCGCGATGTATTTCTATGTCAACAAAAAATATGGATTCCGCTTCTATGGAGGGATTAAGGGCTAATGAGCTTCGTATCTATTGAAAAGATCACCAAGGTATTTCCTGGTGGCGTCCGCGCTCTTGATGAGCTAGACCTTGAGATCAAGGATGGCGAGTTCTTCGCACTCCTTGGACCTTCGGGTTGCGGTAAGACAACCCTGCTACGTACGCTCGGTGGCTTGGAATCTTCGACAAGTGGAACGATCTCTTTTGAAGGTAAAGATGTCACTTTCTTGACTCCAGGTGCGCGAAATATCGCCATGGTTTTCCAGGACTACGCACTCTATCCGCATATGAACGTTCTAGAAAATATTTCGTACCCGCTTAAGGTGCGTAAGTTTTCTAAAGAAGAGATTGAAAAACGAGTCACCCAAGCCTCGGAGGCACTTTCAATTCAGATGTTGTTAGATCGCAAACCAGGTCAAATTTCTGGAGGACAACAACAACGTGTAGCAGTTGCTCGTGCCATGGCTTGTACTCCAAGCCTCTATCTTTTTGATGAGCCACTATCAAACCTTGATGCTCGCTTACGCCTAGAAGCGCGCACTTTCTTGAAGCAACTACAACGCGAACTTGGTGTTACGACAATTCTTGTTACACATGATCAATCTGAAGCCTTAGCGCTTGCAGATCGCATGGCGGTAATGGATAAGGGTCGGATTAAGCAGGTCGGAAGTCCAGCGGAGTTCTTCCACAAGCCAGCGAATATTTTTGTCGCAAGCTTTATCGGATCTACACCAATGAACTTGTTAGATGGCACTGTAGATAATGGAAAGGTTTCAGTCGGAGCAATGACATTCGATGTTCCTGCACATGCACAAGGCACGGCCAGAACTGGCGATAAAGTCGTCTTTGGCGTACGTCCAGAGTATGTATCGTTGGTATCCGCACCAGGATTTGGTATTGCTAGCGGAGTTGTAATGGTAACGGAGAATTTAGGTACTCACTATCTAGTTACTGCAGACTGCGGCGGAATTTTGGTGCGCGGAACTGCTCCAGATGGCTCAGAGCCAAGCATGGGCGAAACAGTCCATCTTAAGCCTGAACAAGGTCGAGTCCTTCTTTACAACAAGACCAGTGAAGATCTCTACTGATTTGTAATCTAAATGCAATTTTCAAGGGTTTATACAGCTGTAGATAGAGAAGAATCTATCTATCAGTATGTTCCCTTTGATGTACCTGCAGGGGCAGAGGGCTTAACTTTGCGAATGCGCCATAACGGATTTTTATCTGTAATTGATTTAGGTTTATTTGATCCGATCGGATTTCGTGGTTTTTCGGGAAGCGAGAGAGACCACGTTGTTTTAAGCGAAATTAATGCTACTCCAGGATATTTACCTGGCCCGATTCGCGCTGGCACTTGGTTTGTCTCACTAGGTCTGCATCGTGTAGATCAAGATGGAGTAACAATTGAAGTTGAGGTAGAAATAGGAAAACCAGTTTTTCCTGATTACGCATCCCCTGTTGCTCCACCTATTCGGCCGCCAAGACGTAATTTGAAGGCGAGGTCTGGCTATAGATGGTTTCCGGCAGATTTTCACACACATTCAGTACATTCAGATGGTGATTTAACTTTAAACGAATTAGCATCACTTGCAACTAGTAGAGGTTTAGAACTACTTGCAATTACTGATCACAACACAACAAGCCACCATAGATTTCTTCCAGAAGTTGCAAAGTTTGCAGATATTAATTTGATCGCTGGCCAAGAAGTAACAACAGATAGTGGCCACGCTAACTCTTTTGGTCACAGTGAATGGGTTGATTACCGTGAGGCGACTGATCGTTGGCTAAGCGATACCAAGAAGCAAGGTGGGCTACTTTCAATCAATCATCCATTATCTGCTCCTTGTAATTGGAGACGTGATACACCTGATGGAGTGGATATGACCGAGCTTTGGCATTCATCCTGGGACCGTAAGACATCTGAACCATTTGATTGGTGGCTCGAAAATGGATCGAAGATTCCGATTGGAGGAAGCGATTTCCATCGCTTTACTTCCGATGGGTTACCTGGAGAACCAACTACATGGGTAGAAATTGATACAGAAGATAACGAAGTCTCCCAAGACCAAGTTCTATCGGCGCTTAGCCAGGGTCGCGTTGCAATTTCGGCAGATCCAAAATCTGCTGTTGTATTTCCCTTAGAGGATGAAATGGCTGTCGATGGTGGTGGTGGGTTAACTTTGATTACGCCATCTGGACGTAGAAAATTGATAAGTAAAGAGTTCACCACGGTATCGGGCGAAAGAGGACTCTATTCGCTTCAGGATTCAAACGGCCTCTATCACGCAATTGGTTACAGGGCTTAAGCGATATCTCCGCCTACTTGCGTTCCTTCACGCTCTGCAATTTTCTTGGCAATCCTCTGTGCAGTAGCTAAATCTTCATATCCATCAGCAATCGGATCATATTCTTGCTTGCCGGTAAGGACTAAATTATGAAAAGCAACCAATTCATTTTCAAATGAGGTGGTGTAGGAATTAGTGCGGGTAATTTCATGATCAATTCCACGACGGCGGGTTGAAATTAGCTGCGTCGGAATTCTAAGAATATATGGGCTTGAGAAGATAATTTGATGGCCTTCTTCTTCATTTACCCAGCGGATCTCCTCTTGATATGCTGGATACTGATCAAGATAGAACCAGCGAATCGTTACGCGAACGCCGTCTGCTGTACGAGCATGAATAATTATTGCCTCACTTTGTCCAGGACTTGGCCAACGATCTACAAAATCGACCTCTGTAATATGTACATCAAGGGCGCGTAATACGGAAAACTCATGAATAACACTACCGAGAATTATGTCGGTATAAAGATTTCCAAATGACTTCGCCGCATCCTCTCCGAGGGCTTCTATTTGAGTGTCATTTTTTGCCTTGGCAAAAAACTCATTCAATGATGCTGGAGATGCTGGCATGTCCACAGAAATTTCCGAAGTAACAAGCTGACTATCTCCACTTGGGTGCAGTACTAGAACATCGACAGTTCTTGGACGAGATTTGATTACATTCTTTGCAGCCATCACAGCATTATCGAAAGTCTTCATATAACCAATCATTAACTGCTTATCTGAAGATCGTAGAGCTTTTTCAATTTGGACCATTTCACGCTTGGTATAGGCCAGTGGTTTCTCGCAAAAAACATTAAGACCTGAGCTAAGTGCGCTTATAACAACTTCAGCATGTGAACCAGAGTTAAGAACCATAATGGCGTCTACCTGTCCGGATGAAATCAATTTCTGTGGAGAGTCAAAACACTTATCTCGGGAAATTCCAAAGCGATCGGCGAGTACATGCGTTGCGGCAAGGTTCAAATCTGCGATAGCAACTACTTCGAATAAATCACTTCGGCGGCTGAGAATCGGTAGGTGCACTGAGGATGTCACTGCGCCTGCGCCAACTAAACCAACTCGAACGCGCTTCATAGAATTCCTTCATTCATGAAATTCAAAGACAAAAGCGTCTTGCGATTGCTAGTGAATTCCTATTGACAGGGTGGTATGGTATCGAATTCATACGCTGTAAATCTATGGTTTTCGAGGCAAATTTCCAAGGGCTAAGTGGGTGATTTTTCTGGGTAAGGCTGAGCAAAGAGCAGAGGCGACAATTTCTGATGTCGCTATGCATGCCGATGTCAGCACCGCCACAGTTAGCCGAGTAATCGCTGGGGTAGGGTATGTAGCAGCCAAGACGCGCGAGAAGGTCAATACGAGTATTACGGCGCTTAACTATCAGCCCTCTTCGGTAGCCCAGTCGTTACGCCGCCAAAGTACTTCAATGATCGGATTAATTCTTACAGATATCCAAAATCCCTTTTACCCAGAAATGGTTAGAGGGATTGAAGACGAAGTGCAACGTCGCGGCTACTCGTTGATCTTATGTAACTCTGCTGATGATCCAGTACGAGAACTGTCTTATCTCGAATTCTTGGCGAGCCATCGGGCTGCAGGAATCATAGTTTGTGCGGATGGAGTTCTTAAACGCCACCGCACCAAATTGCTTTCCCAGCGTGCAAAGATAATTTTAGTGAACGTGCAGAAGGAAGATACAGATCTTCCAACGGTTTCAAGCCAGGATTTTCAAGGTGGAGAGTTGGCCGCAAAACATTTAGTAGCTTGCGGTTATCCAAAAATTGTATACATTGGAAATGTCTCAGAGAAAGAAATTGGCTCTCTACGTTTGGATGGCGTTAAAAAAGGTGCAGGCAAGATCAAATTAGAGATTGTTTATAGTGATGACACTCTGAGAGCAGGCGCAGAAGCTGGTGATTTGATTTCAATGAAATTCAAACCACCATATGGAATCGTTGCTCACAATGACTTGACGGCGATTGGTGCCATGCACTCTTTGATTGAAAAAAAGATCAAGATTCCACAACAGGTCGGAATCGTTGGTTATGACGATATTGCATTGAGCGCCTACGTAACACCAGGTTTAACGACTATCAATCAGCATCAATATGACCTTGGTGTAGAAGCAATGGCAATACTTGATGAATTGATTAAGGGTGGCAAATTTAAAAAGAAGAAAGCAATCCCCTCTGAACTAGTTTTGAGAGACTCAACAACAAAAATATGAATGGAGAAGCAATGTCACTGAAGGATCATCGCCCATTGGAGTCAGATGTTGAATGGGTAAAAGCGGAGGTTGTTGCCATCCATGAAAGAAATCGTCAGCGCGGACACGCGGATTGGTGTGGGCATGACTTTGACTTCACGTGTCCATCATCTGTTACTTATCCATTCCAATGGTTCTGGGACTCTTGTTTCCATGCGATTGCCTTGAGCCATGTTGATCTTCAAAAGGCAGAGGCCGAGATCAAGAGCTTGCTTAAGAACCAGCACTCTGATGGCTTTGTCTCACACGTAACATTTTGGCAGCGCGATGCATACGAAGAGATGGTCTCGACATACGCAATCGCCTTCCGCAGCAAGTATCTATCTGATGAGATGCAACCACCGCTATTGGCTGAAGCAGTTAGTGCAGTTGCCAAACGGGGCCGCGGAGTTGAATTTATAAATGAGGTTCTACCTTCAGTAAAACTTTTCTACGAATGGCTACACAATGTTCGCAATCCATATGGCGATGGCCTTGTTCGCGTAGTACAGCCCGATGAGACCGGCATTGATCATTCACCGGTTTGGGATGAAATTATGAATATCCGCGACGAGGAACACGAATCGTGGGATCGTGGTTGGCATTCAATTTGCGATCCATATGACAAGTTCAATCGCGATCCAAAGAAGATGATCGAGTTAAATCACTTCGTGGTCGCTGATGTCATGACCAATACAATTTATATCGAAAATCTTCATGTGCTTGCGGATCTCTGCCAGCAGGTTGGCGATTCAGCTGGTGCGACTGAGTATTTGGCACGTGCTAAAAAGGCACGCGCTAGCCTCGATGAACTATGTTGGAATGAAGAAGATGGCTTGTATTACGGAGTTAATGGAAAAGAAAACAAACCATTAAATGTGAATACTTTCATGTCGCTTATGCCTTTGCTCTTGTCAGACTTAGATAATGAGAAAGTCAACTTACTAATTGCACGAGTTCTTAACCCAGAGGAATATTGGGCTGAATTTCCAATCCCTAGCGTTGCCATGAACCATCCGACTTATCGCCCTGACACTGTTGGTGGCAACTTAGTTTGGCGTGGACCTTCATGGATGAATACCAATTGGTATATTGCACGTGGCTTAAAGCGCCATGGTCGTCTTGATTTAGCGCGCCACATCACCAATCAAAGTATTGCAATGGTGCAAAAGAGCGGCTTCCGCGAGTACTACAACCCACAAACTGCATTTGGTCGTGGTGCTCCAGACTTTAGTTGGTCAACAATTTTGATCGATCTATTAGATGAGGTTAAATGAAAATGAGCCTGAATTTGGATAAAGCCAAAGTGGGAATAGTTGCTCTCAACTGGAAATTTGAGATGTCTAAATCTGCTGATTTCCTCAAGCGAATCGCTGCTTATGGTTTTGAAGGTATTCAGATCTCGGTCGAACAAGCTAATTCTGATTCTTTCTTAAATCAGTTGAAGGAAAATAATCTAGCCGCTGCTGAGCAGTACCTAGATATTTCATGCGATGAAAACGGACCTCTAGCCACTGCTGATGCGCATTCGCAAGAGATTGTTGATGCGGCGATTCGTGCTGGCGTAGAGATGTTAGTCTTTGCCGTCGATGGCACATCAGAGCGAGATGTTTATGCTGGCCGTGCACATCTTGGTCCTCAACTAAATGAAAATGGATATAAACGTTTGGCGGATCACATTGCCAGGTACGCACTCATGGCCAAAGCAACTGGGACGCGTTCTTCATTCCACCCGCACTCTGCAACCTATATCGAGACTCCCGAAGAAACTCGCAAGTTAATGGCCCTTCTTGATTATGATCTAGTTGGAATGTGTCTTGATGTGGGCCACTGGATAGTTGGTGGAGGAGATCCAGTTCAAGGAGTGATTGAATACGGAAAACGAGTGACTCATGTGCACATAAAGGATGTCGATCCTGAGGTTCTTAAGAAGTTGATAGCTGGAGAATACAAAGGCATGCATGAAGCGGTACAAGATCACTACCTTTTTGTTCCTGCTGGTGAAGGCGCTCTTGATTTACAAGGCATATTCAATCAGTTAGAAAAACATGGCTTCTCTGATTGGATGATGAGCGAGCAAGATAAAGCCCGTGAGCCTGCTGAAGAAAAATCAGGCGTTTCTATGCGAAATATTCAGGCCGTACTTAACCTTTAAGAATTGCCGTACTCTTTACCTTAGAAGAGTCGCCCGGATCACCGCGTTGCAACTCTAGATTGATTTCTAGAATGCACCGAGGAAAGTCCGGACTTCGCAGAGCAAGGCGGTGGGTAACTCCCACCCGGAGCAATCCGCGGGAACAGTGCAACAGAAAGTAAACCGCCAA
>JBIIZP010000092.1:0-3885 GCA_044346215.1 Candidatus Planktophila sp. | reverse complement strand
CCAGGCGATCATCTTCAGATAGACCTCCCCAAATTCCGTAAGGCTCTTGAACTGCAAGTGCGTGTGCGCGGCATGCAGCAATTACTGGACATGATGCACAGACAGCTTTGGCAGTGTTCTCGCGATTACGTCGACGAGGTCCGCGCTCGCCATCTGGATGAAAAAACATCTCAGAAGGAAGTTCGCGGCATGAACCTTGGTACTGCCACTCCCATTCATCAGCAACGGGGCGGGGTAAGCGTGAAATTTCGGCCATGGGCATAAGGTACAACCGTTTCATAGGTTGTTCAAGTATTTCCGTGCCATAAGTTGTTCAAATGGCGTTTTCAGGTGGTGAGTTGGGCCACTTCACGACACGATAGGCCTATGGAAGAGGAGCTGCTGACCGTTGCCGCGGTCGCTCGCCGCTTGGGCGTAGCTCCAGCAACCCTTAGAACCTGGGACCGCCGTTATGGCCTTGGGCCTTCAACCCACGAGGCCGGCGAGCATCGCCGTTACTGCCCACAAGATTTAGCCATCTTGGTAGCAATGCGAAAGTTGATTACAGCAGGGGTCGCACCGGCAGAAGCGGCGTCGCAAGCAAAAAATTTCAAGGGCCCTATTTCAGTTGAACACATCATCGATAACTTTGAAGTTCGTGAAGATCTAGTCGAAGCCCTGTACGCCGCTTCAAAACTATTGGACAAGACATTTGTAGAAGATGCGCTGCGACAAGATATTGAAAAACATGGGGTCATTGCTTCATGGTCTGAAGTTATTGTCCCACTGTTGTTTTTGATCGGTGAAGATTGGGAAAAGACACAAACTGGTATTGAGGTAGAACACCTACTAACCGAAATTCTTAAGGGTGTGCTGCGCGAGAAATCTTCGAGTGTTTCAGAACCATGCAATCCTCGCCCTGTATTGCTGGCATCAGTTGGTGAAGAAATGCATTCATTGGCATTGCACGCTTTGGCATCGGCCTTGGCAGAGAAAAACATATCGACCTATTTTCTTGGAGCGCGAACACCTTTAGAAGCTCTCAACGGAGTAATCACGCGTTCAGCCCCACCGGCAGTTTTCCTGTGGGCACAAT
Source organism: Candidatus Planktophila sp. (assembly GCA_044346215.1). Lineage (GTDB taxonomy): Bacteria > Actinomycetota > Actinomycetes > Nanopelagicales > Nanopelagicaceae > Planktophila. Next base: position 2,810 of record JBIIZP010000092.1, on the reverse strand, counting down.
TGCCACGTAACGGTGACCCACGTTTCTACACAGATATTCCATCAGTCCGTCCTGCCCCACGCATCATCATTGGTGGTCCTGGTTGGGGCATTGATTCTGATTGTCCGGTAGCCCATGTCAACGATTTATCTGAAGCCTGCGCTGAAATCGAGCGTGCAGTAGGGCTCTAAAGCCCCGATAGACTTGCGCCTTCAATGATCGGGGAGGCCAGATGAGCGATACAGACAAGGTCGCGATGCTTGGCCTGACCTACGACGATGTTCTTTTACTTCCGGATGCATCTGATGTGGTTCCTTCCGAAGTCAGTACAACAACTCAACTAACACGAAATATCTCAATTGCTGTGCCGCTGGTTTCATCAGCGATGGACACGGTTACAGAATCTGAAATGGCGATCGCCATGGCAAAGGCTGGCGGAATCGGAATTATTCACCGCAACCTTCCAATCGAAGCCCAAGTAACCCATGTCAAACTTGTTAAGAATGTTGGTTTAGCCGGAGCTGCTGTTGGTGTTGGTGATGATGGTTTCGCCCGTGCACAAGCTTTGATCGAAGCAGGTGTTGATGTTGTTGTCGTAGATACAGCACATGGTCATCATCGCGCAGTTCTAGATTCGATCGCCCGCATTAAAAAATTCTCACCAACGACTGACGTCATTGGCGGCAATGTCGCTACACGCGCAGGTGCTCAGGCATTGATTAATGCAGGTGCCGATGCGGTAAAGGTAGGTGTTGGTCCAGGTTCTATTTGTACAACCCGTGTTGTTGCAGGCGTTGGGGTTCCACAGGTAACTGCAATCTTGGAAGCATCAAAGGCATGTAACAAAGCTGGGATTCCATTGATTGCAGATGGTGGGTTGCAGTATTCAGGTGACATTGTTAAAGCTTTAGTTGCTGGTGCTAATTCAGTGATGTTGGGTTCACTTCTTGCAGGTTGCCAAGAATCACCTGGTGAATTGATTGAAATCAAAGGGGTTAAGTACAAGGCTTATCGCGGCATGGGATCACTAGGTGCCATGCAATCTCGCGGCGAACAGAAGTCGTATTCAAAGGATCGCTACATGCAGGATGATGTTTTGTCTGAAGACAAACTTGTCCCTGAAGGCATCGAAGGCAAGGTTGCTTTCCGAGGTTCTGTGGCCGAAGTTGTGCATCAATTAGTAGGTGGCTTGCGATCAGGTATGGGTTATGCGGGTGCACCTGATATCGAGACTCTGCGACGTGAAGGTCGCTTGATTCAAATTACTGCAGCAGGATTGCAGGAGAGCCACCCGCATGATGTGGCACATGTTGCCGATGCACCTAACTATCAGAAGAAGGGCCGCTAATGAACAACATCGAAATCGCCCCAGGAAAGCGCGCTCGCACCGCTTACTCTTTTGATGACATCGCCATAGTTCCTAGCAGGCGTACACGTGATCCTGAAAATGTTTCAACTACCTGGCAGATCGATGCCTACAAATTTGATTTACCAATGCTTGCAGCGCCAATGGATTCAGTGGTTTCACCAGAGACCGCAATCGCAATCGGAAAACTAGGTGGACTAGGCGTTCTCAACCTTGAAGGATTGTGGACTCGCTATGACGATCCTCGAATTCCTTTGGGCGAAATCGCATCTATGCCAGATAAGCATGCAACAAAGCGCATGCAGGAAATATATGCTGCCCCAATTCGACCAGAATTGATTAAAGACCGCATCCAGCAAATCCGTGATGCCGGAGTAACTGTTGCAGCCTCTCTATCGCCAGCGCGCACAGCTGAATTCCATAAAGCTGTAATTGCTGCAGGCGTAGATATTTTCATTATTCGTGGAACCACTGTTTCTGCAGAACATGTTGCAGCAGCAGACGAAGCCCTTAACCTGAAGAAGTTTATTTATGAATTAGATGTTCCAGTAATTGTCGGTGGTGTTGCAACCTCTACAGCCGCACTTCACCTAATGCGTGCAGGAGCAGCTGGAGTACTGGTTGGATTTGGTGGTGGCGCAACACATACAACGCGCAAAGTATTAGGTGTAGAAGTTCCTATGGCATCTGCAGTTGCCGAAGTTGCTGGTGCTCGCCGCGAATACCTTGATGAATCAGGTGGACGTTATGTTCATGTTATTGCAGATGGTTCAGTCGGTCGTAGCGGTGATATTGCGAAAGCGATTGCATGTGGCGCAGATGCAGTAATGATGGGATCACCTTTAGCAAAAGCGGTTGAGGCACCAGGTCTTGGTTGGCACTGGGGATCAGAGGCACATCACCCAGTTCTTCCACGAGGCGAGCGAGTAAATGTTGGAACTGTAGGAACTCTTGAAGAGATCTTGCTTGGACCTTCACACACATCAGATGGCTCAATGAACCTGTTTGGAGCTCTACGTCGCGCAATGGCGACTTGTGGTTACTCAGATGTTAAGGAGTTCCAGCGCGTAGAGGTTCTTATTCATCGTGGCTGAGCTTCACGGAGTACTGGTCGTTGATTTTGGCGCGCAGTACGCACAATTAATTGCACGGCGTGTTCGCGAAGCACATGTGTATTCAGAGATTGTTCCATCCTCAATAACGGCCGCTGAAGTAAAAGCTAAGAACCCATCTGCAATTATCTTGTCAGGCGGACCATCAAGTGTTTATGCCGATAATGCTCCAAAAATTGATACAGAGATCTTCACACTAGGTATTCCTGTCTTTGGAATTTGTTATGGATTTCAGGCAATGGCCGCAGCCCTTGGTGGAGTTGTTAGCCAAACAGGTAAGTCTGAATTCGGCCGCACAGATACAACCGTTGTTACAACGTCCAAATTATTTGCAGGGCTGCCAGCACAGCAAA
>JBIIZP010000145.1:0-3889 GCA_044346215.1 Candidatus Planktophila sp. | reverse complement strand
CGGCTAAGTAACTAAGAAGTGATTTGATTGCAGGTAGAACCTGATCAATTGTTGAGACAGTCTTTTGCCAGCCCATGATTTTAAAAGTGCCATAATTTTGACGCTCACCATGCAGCATCGTTGAAAATGCAGGAACATCTATGAAAGTGTTTCCACCAGGTCTTGGTCTTGGACCTCTTTGGTACCAACGCTCTGGCCATTTCACCCGCAAACCTGAAAACAATTTCGCAGCATTGGTGATGTCTGAATGGGTGTAGCCAGATTTTGGTGTCACCGTATATAGCTCTAGTAACTCTCGCCCAAAGTTTTCGTTTGGTTGCTCTTTAGTGCTTAATTCGCCATCCAGAAAAATAATCATCGCTTGGTGTAACGCCGATGCTTGCAATAAATCTTCGAATTTTCCTAGAGCATGCTGACGAATTACCCGCTTATTCCAATCATTGGTGTGCCAGTCAAGATTTCCATCTTTTGTTTCATCTCCCAGAGTCGTAATATTTAAGTGGTCATGCCAAAACTCGACCATCATTTCGAATATCTGTCGCTCAGAATGAGTTTGTTGAATAAGGGTATAGAGATGCAGGACTCTGCCGCTCAAGTGGTTTATGTAAAAGATTTGGCCTTTGCTGATATCGCCTTCAGCTTCTGCTACTGGCCATAAGAAATTCATGTCTCTGTGGATGTAATTAAAAATATCCCACTTTGCAAGGTAGCTCTCTACCTTGGTGTCAGCTATAGCCCGATGATCTAGTTGTTTTTCAAACCAAGCATCTGCACCAATCTTGTTAACTTCTGAAACCAAATCCTTGGTTGGCCCATAAGTAAATCGATGCAGCAAATGAGTAATTGGATCACTCGATGGCGCAGTGGCACCTGAGCTCCAACTAGATTCCATAGCCTTAGGTTACAGCGGTATTTTCCAAACGGAAGGCTGAAGAGTCTCCTCATCTAGCTTCGCTAAGTCAATTTGGGAGGTAGCTATACAAACTCGCAGTAGCGTTAGATTTGAAAATTGTCATTCCCCTCTGATATCTTTTGCCTAGGTTAAGAACTAAGCGATAAGCCCTTTAGCTTGCTTAGTGCCCTCCGCGCAATGCACGACCCGCGTCCGGTGGCCCTAAAGGAAAACCTGCCGGCGATGAAAGACACCGCCGGAAGTAGCGGGTCTCTTTTCATTTAAGAGCCCAGTTTGGGCGAGGTTTTGCGATGTCTATTGAGCATGCAAACGCTGTTTTCGATGTTGAAGGTACTTACTTTCAGGCTATTTGTGCCTGTGGGTGGGTATCAACCGTCTCATTTCTCGAAGAGGTAGATCTTCTTCGAGCACTCCATGCGCACTTCATTGCGGTGTATGGAGAACCTAGAGGAAACACTGAGCTGTCAGTGGCCCCCAATACATTAACCGAGCAATCTCAGGAGGGAAGAGGTGTCTGAAGAAAGAGCCTTAGATGAAGTGAGCAAAGAGTTGTGGCAGCGCGCGGCTAACAACGAAGGAAGTATAAGAGCCGATGCGTATGTTGCCTTAGGTCGAATTGCATTTGACCAAGGCAAGTTCAAAGAATCAGTTGCACTGTGTGAGACAGCAAAGGAAATCTTTGAACAAGAAAATGAAAGTGAGTATCAACGCGAGATCTTCGAAGTAAACATAGGTTTATCGAAGAATTACGAAAAGCTTGAACGCAGGCAGGATGCAGCGCAAGCTCTGGGCAATGCGATAGAAGCAGCCAGGGTGATCGAAATTGAAGAAATAGATGATCTGCTGAGAGACCAAGGTCGACACTGGTTTGCAGCAGGTCAATATGAAAACTCCATAGTGTGCCATCAAGAAGCCATAGCGATGACAGAGATGTTCTTGCGAGAAGAATCTTATGGAATTGATTACTTCAATATCGGGATGGGCTTATACGAGCTAGGCCGATATGAAGAGGCAAGAGATGCTTACCGAAAGTCTCGGACGGCCTTTAAATCACATGACGAGATCGAAAGTATCATCGATTGTGATTACCGGTTAACTGAAGTTCACATAGAGCTAAAGGATCCGGTCAACATCATCCATCACGGTCAAAGAGCATTGGATTTCTTTACAGTTTTGGGTGATGACCGCAAAGTGTGGACTCTTAAGTATTTTCTAGGAATTGCACACAGACTTCTAGCAGAGTTAGAAACTGCCAGCCGGCTCTATGACGAAGCTAGAAATCTAGCGGTTGCCATGGGTTGGAAGGAGTGGGAGTTTCTGATCAAAGTAGATACAGCAATAGCTGATCTCTACGAAACCAATGGCATGCATGAGCATGCGTCAGAGATTCTTCGGCGAGTTAAAACCGTCCAAGAGTTAGCAGTAAAGGATGTGTGTGATGAAGCCGCTTAAGGGTGGGCAATCAACTCCTGCAGGTGTTCCCCACCTGCAGGAGGTTGGTTACACAGTTACCTACGAGGATGCACTTGTCACAACTGAATAACTAAATCTTTTGTAAAGAGCCATAACAAGGTTTGTGGCTCAACGATGTTGAAGAAGAAAGGTAACTAAGGAATGGGAAATGCAGCCAATAAGCAGTGTCCGATATGTCGAAGTACGGACATAGATCAGAAATATGTGACGATCGAGCCGTTCTTTCAATGTAATAAATGTGGGGAGAGGTGGAATTAGACTCGAGAAAAACTAACTAGTCAAAGGCTGATATTCAATCCCAGTACAGGGCATAATTTCCATATGGGTTTAAGAAAAGTAATTTCCAGAGGCAGATTCATAATCGGCCTGATCATCGGAATAGTTTTAACTGGAAGTGTTGCTTACTCTGCCAATATCTTTAATACACCTGAAACTGGTTATTTACTTTGCGTAAATAAAAAAACTAAAATTGTTTCTTATCCTGCATCGCAAAAGTGTCCATCAGGAACAAGTAAGTTAATTCTTGGCAAACAAGGAATTCAAGGTGAGAAAGGCGAAAAGGGCGATTTAGGTCCTCAAGGAATTCAGGGCATTACAGGTGAGATGGGGCCACAAGGCGAAAGAGGGTCGACAGGACCCCAGGGCATTCAGGGGCCACAAGGTTCAACAACAATAACTCAGGCCCAGCCGGTCGTGCAGAAAGTTTACGATGCGAATGGAAACCTGATGGGCAATTTACTTGGATCAAGTGCTGGTGATGTCACTTTCCAAGTTGGAAATTCTCGATTCACTTTTTTCAATAGTGGGTTTATTTTTCTGACCGGCACAATGTTGTACACCGACTCAAATTGTGCGGGACCAAAATATGCGCAGTTGTATCCAGGAGATGTTTCCAGTTGGACAGTAAATGCCCCATTTGTATCTGTGCCAGGAATTGACCCAAGCCGTAGCTCAGCAGGTTTATTTATAGGAATAAGCACAGGTAACGCTTTGCCCGTCCCGGCAACTGCATTTGGATTCAATTATGATTCAGGGGTTCTATCCTGCAGAGCCCTTTCTTCTGAATCTCTTTCTGGGTTGTCTGGAATTATTCTACTGACACCACTAAATGTGAATGTGCCTGTTAGTTACCCGGTTCCATTCAGTATCCGGAGTTCATAGCCCAGAATTCTGACTAACTGCTCACTAATAACCCACTGGTGATCTGTCTTTGGCTTAAGCAGATCCCCATTGATGAATTTATGACTGGATAAGTCAGTTTTGGACATCGAAAAAATTCATCTGACTTGAGTATTCTAAATCCATGAGAAGGCGACAACTTTCATTGGTCATAGCCTTTGTAATGTTTGCTAGTTCCTCGGCCGCATTCTCGGCATCACCTAAAATTGGTGGAGCTTGCTCAAAGATTAATCAGTTTCACGAATCGAAATCGACCTTGTTGGTTTGTGCGATTAAAAAGGGAAAGAAGACTTGGCGTAAAGCAACTTCAGTAGAGAAGTCACT
>JBIIZP010000091.1:0-3891 GCA_044346215.1 Candidatus Planktophila sp. | reverse complement strand
TAAAGATTATGGAAGGCGGCGAAGAAGTAAAGCTCTCTAAGCGTGCTGGAACAATCATTACTCTTGAAGAATTAGTTGAAAAGGTAGGGGTTGATGCTGCCCGTTACACATTAATTCGCTACCCAGTAGATACACCGATGGTGATGGACTTAGATATCCTGAAGCGAAACACAAATGAGAATCCGGTTTACTACGTTCAATATGCGCACGCACGTATTGCTGCGGTATTGCGCAACGCTCAAGAGCTGGGAGCCTCACTGGATCTTAAAGATTTTGATCCGGCTCAACTGTCCCATGATCGCGAGAATGAATTACTGGGTGTATTGGCTGAATTTCCACGAGTTGTGGCAAGTGCGGCTGAATTCCGCGAACCCCACAGAATTGCACGTTACCTTGAAGAGTTAGCCGGGACTTATCACGGCTTCTATAACGACTGTCGAGTTTTGCCGATGGGCGATGAACAATTAACTGCGCTGCACACAGCTCGTCTATTACTGTGTACTGCAACAAAGCAAGTCATCAGCAATGGTCTAGATCTATTGGGTGTTAGCGCCCCAGAGAGGATGTAATCCATGTGGTCCTCTTCCGTAGAAACTGGTACTGAAATTTCTATTGCAGGAATCACTGCAAAGAATTTAGCTAAAGATTTTGGAACCCCAACATTTTTTATTGATGAAGCTGATTTTTATGCACGCGCCACAGAGTGGAATACCGCTCTTAAGGACTCTTTCGGAGACAACGCGGGCACGGTCTATTACGCAGCTAAAGCTTTTATTTGTACCGAAGTCGCTCGCTGGATTAAAGATATTGGAATCGGAATTGATGTGTGTACGGGCGGTGAATTAACCGTGGCACTGGCTGGTGGAATTGATCCATCAAAGATTGAATTACATGGAAACAATAAATCTGTAGCCGAAATCGAAAAAGCGGTGGCAAACGGTGTTGGAACAATTGTTCTTGATTCACTGTATGAAATCGAAAGAGTTGCTAGGGCTGCGGCAAAGGCCAATAAAGTACAACGCGTTCTTTTGCGTTTAACCCCCGGAATTGAAGCCCACACACACGAGTCAATTGCGACCGCACATGAAGATGTGAAGTTTGGTTTTTCAATCGCTAGCGGTGCTGCATGGGATGCAATCGCTGCGGTGCGAACACACGCATCACTTGAGCTTCGGGGATTTCACGCTCACATTGGTTCTCAGATTTTTGGGTATGAATCCTTCGAACTTTCAGCAGAGCGCTTGATTGGCTTGCTCGCAAAGTACCGAGATGAATTCAAGAGTGAACTTCCAGAGCTGGACCTTGGTGGTGGCTATGGAATTGCTTACCTGCCAGGTGATGTTGCAGTTGTTCCGGCAGATGCGATGAAAGCCTTAGCTGCAGCGGTATCTAAGAACTGCCAACTGCACTCATTAATGGTTCCAACTATTTCCATCGAACCAGGCCGCGCAATAGTTGGTCCAACCATGTTTACTTTGTATGAAGTTGGAACAGTTAAAGATGTAACTCTAGAAAATGGCATGCACCGTCGCTATGTTTCTGTTGATGGTGGAATGAGCGACAATCTTCGCCCCTCTTTATATGGCGCGGTTTATACAACAGTTTTAGCTAGCCGGACCAGCAGCGCACAGAATGTTTCAAGCCGTCTGGTTGGAAAGCATTGCGAAACCGGAGATATTGTTATTCGCGAAATTGATTTGCCCGATGACATTGTTCCGGGGGATTTATTAGCTGTACCTGCGACAGGTGCATATGGGCGCAGTATGGCTAGCAACTACAACCATGTACCTCGTCCACCAGTTGTTGCGGTAAAAGATGGAAAAGCTCGTTTAATTGTGCGCCGAGAGACCGAGGATGATCTTCGGATGCTCGATATTTAACGCCGATCAAAGCATCTGTGAAAGAATAGGCCCATGAACTCGGGCGCTAAACAACTCTCTATTGGCATGCTCGGCTGCGGTGTAGTGGGCAGCCAGGTTGCTCGCCTGCTCCAAGATGATGAACAAGAGCTATCCGAGCGCTCAGGTGCGGTTCTTAAACTTTTAAAAGTTGGTGTTCGCACTGCTGGTCCCCGCGAAGGAATTGATCCAGCGCTCATCACAACAGATCTTCAATCAATTGTTTCTGACCCAAGCATCAATATCGTCATTGAAGTAATGGGTGGAATCGAACCTGCCAAATCCTTAATCCTCGATGCGATTAAAAATGGTAAGTCGGTGATTACCGCCAATAAAGCCTTGCTTGCAACTCATGGTCATGAACTCTTTAACGCAGCAGATGCCGCCAAAGTTGATCTGTACTACGAAGCAGCAGTTGCGGGTGCGATTCCAATTATTCGCTCAATGCGCGAATCATTAGCCGGTGATCAAATCACCCGCGTTATGGGAATTGTTAACGGTACAACTAACTACATTCTGACAAAGATGCATGAAGAAGGTCGCGCCTTTGATGAAGTTCTAAAGGAAGCACAAGCCCTTGGCTACGCCGAAGCCGATCCAACTGCAGATATCGAAGGCCATGATGCTGCGGCAAAAGCAGCTTTACTAGCCAGCCTTGCTTTCCACAGCACAGTAGTTATCGATGAGGTTTATTGCGAAGGTATTTCAAAGATCTCATCTGATGATGTTGCGGCTGCCAAATCAATGAACAGTGTTATCAAGTTGCTTGCCATCGCAGAATTAACTGTTAAAGATGAAATTTCTGTTCGAGTACACCCAGTGATCTTGCCGTTGTCCCACCCATTGGCATCGGTGCGTAACGCTTTTAACGCCATCTACGTTGAATCTGAAGCTGCTGGTCAGCTGATGTTCTACGGTCGTGGCGCAGGTGGTGCACCTACCGCTTCAGCAATTCTTGGTGACTTGGTTGCCGTTGCTCGCCATGCTGCATATTCAACAGTTGGATATGGCGAATCTGATTATGCAGATCTAGATATTGCACCAATTGGCGCTGTTAAATCTCAGTTCTTTGTACGCCTACATGTTGCCGATAAATCAGGTGTTTTGGCATCGATTGCTCAAACTTTTGCCAGCGAAAATGTCTCTATTCAAACTGTTCGCCAAGCTGGCTTAGGCGAAGATGCCGAATTGGTAGTTGTTACCCACGCTGCATCTGAAGATGCTTTAGATGCCTGTGTTGAAAAGTTAAGAAAGATGGACATTGTCAGCAAAGTTGAGAGCGTAATTCGCGTTGAAGGGGCAGAAAGCTAATGGCACTCTTCCCAAGAAAATCTGCGAAAACACCTGGCGCACATCAGTGGCGCGGAGTTATTGAGGAATACCGTCACCGTCTTCCGGTCAGCGAAAAGACACCAATTGTTTCGCTGCGCGAAGGTGGCACTCCACTCATTTATGCATGCCATCTTTCTGAACTTTTGGGCAACAATGTTTGGATCAAGTACGAAGGTCTAAATCCAACAGGTTCATTTAAAGATCGCGGAATGACAATGGCGATTTCAAAGGCGGCCGAAGATGGCGCTAAGGCTGTTATCTGTGCATCAACCGGAAATACTTCAGCATCTGCTGCTGCCTACGCAGTAAAGGCAGGAATGCGTCCAGCAGTATTAATTCCTAAAGGCAAGATCGCCATGGGAAAGCTTGCACAAGCGGTTATTCATGATTCAACAATTTTGCAAGTAAATGGAAACTTTGATGACTGCTTAACTCTTGCCAAAGAGCTTTCAGAAGATTATCCAGTCGCATTAGTTAACTCGGTTAATCCATTTCGTATTGAAGGCCAAAAGACCGCAAGCTTTGAAGTTGTAGACATGTTGGGTGATGCACCAGATATTCATGCACTTCCAGTAGGTAACGCTGGAAACATCACTGCGTATTGGAAGGGTTACAAGGAGTACAACAAGGATGGGCTTACAACAAAGCTACCGATGATGTA
>JBIIZP010000154.1:0-3911 GCA_044346215.1 Candidatus Planktophila sp. | reverse complement strand
AGGTAATTATGCCGACCGCACCTGGTGCCCCAACTATTGGGATTGCAACAGCTACAGGTCAAACAACTGCAACCGTTTCTTTCACCGCACCTAGCTCAACTGGTGGATCTGCAATCACTGGTTACACGGTTACAGCGAGTCCGGGTGGAGTAACCGTAAATGGAAGTAGCTCACCTATCACTGTTCCAGGATTGACCGCGGGAACCGCCTATACCTTTACCGTAAGCGCAACAAATGCCATTGGAACATCCAGCACCTCAGCTGCGAGTGGACCAATCACGACAGAAGCAGATAACTCAGCAGCACTTGCCGCAGCTGCGGCGGCTGCGGCAGCGGAAGCAGCGGCACAAGCGGCGGCACAAGCGGCGGCACAAGCAGCGGCACAAGCAGCGGCACAAGCAGCGGCACAAGCGGCAGCAAAGGCAGCGGCAGACAAAGCAGCGGCAGATGCGGCGGCGAGATTAAAGGCTGATGCCGATGCGCGTTTAGCAAGTGACAGAGCATCAGTTGCAGCAAGAGCTGCAACTGATGCTGCAAGAACTGCCGTCGAAAGAGCCGGTGCTGCAGCGGCAGCGAAAGCTGCAGCAGATGCAGCTGCAGCAACCGCAGCGGCGCAAGCAAAGGCTGCAGCAGATGCACAGCCGGCCGCAGATAGAGCAGCTGCAGCAGCGCAAGCTGCTTTACGAAACTCTGCAACTACAGCTGCATCGCGAGCAGCAGCAACCGCTTCTGCAAATAGAGCAGCAGCTGATGCACAAGCTGCAGTAAGAGCGGCAGCATCCGCTGCACAAAATGCAACAAGAGCGGCAACCGCTGAAGCCAACGCAAATAGGCAGGTCGATATCGCGATCAACTCACTAACCTCTAGAACCGCATCAGCCCAGGCAACTGCAGTAGCAAATGCGATCGCCGCTGCAGCAAAAGCAGCCGCTAATGAGGCAGCTGCAGCAGCGGCAGCAAGAGCGGCAGAAGCCAGAGCAACCGCTACAGCCGCGCAGAGAGCCGCCTCAGATGCAGCAGCACGTATTGCGACAGTACAGCGTGAAGCAGCAGATGCAGCTGCGTTAGCAAAGGCAGCAGCAGATGCAGCTGCAAAGGCAACTGCGGAAAAAGTTGTAGCAGTTAGTGAGGCGACAAAAGCGGCACAGGATCTTGCAAAGGTATTAGCTGACAAGGCAGAGCTTGCCGAGCAAGCTGCGAAGGCTACTGATGAAACTGCGCGCATTGAGATTCAAAAGAAGATTGAGGATGTTGCGACAAAGGCAGAAGAACTCCTGAAAACCTTTGAGGCTGCATCCACTAAGGCCGATGCAGCTGTTGCTGTTCAGGCGACCACAGTACAAAGTGCTGAAGTTGCTACCAAGGAAGCACAAACTCAAGCGGCAGAAGCAGTTACTGTTAAAGCAGAGTCTGCAACCAAGATTGTCGCGGCAACTAAAGCTGTGGCGGCCGCAACGGTAGCTGCAAGGGTTGCAACCGCAGCAAGAGCAGCGGCAGCCAAGATTCCTTCAAAAGCCAATATTTCGGCATCTATTAAGAACGGAGCAAAAAGGAATTCAACTACTGCAACGATTAGTGGCCTTAAGCCTGGCCAAAAGGTTAAGGTAACTGTGAATGTGAAGCCAAAACCATGATGAAGAAATTCTTTTTACTCGCTCTAATTGTTCTCAACTTTTCGGTTTTGCCTGCAGATGCCGTTGAAAAGAAAGTGGTTATTGATCGACTGACTCAATCAGAGGCAGAGGATCTTGATATTGAAATTCCAGATACTGTTCCGCCTGGTTTTCACTCGATCACAATTGAAGTTTATGACGATAGCGGAACTGTCACTGAGAAAGAGATTGAGTTTTGCAAGGATGAAAACGGCATTGTTCAGTGGGATAACAAATGTCCTAATCTGAATTTAGATGAAGAGCCAGCACCTGTTGATCCAGAACCGGTTAAGGCGATCAAAACAGGGTTACAGCCATACGATCCATTGGCCGATCCAGAGACTACAAAAGGGCTGCATTTGGCTGGTTTTGCAGCCCTTGCTACTCTGACTTCAATTAAGCGTAATGAAAAGCAGAGCGATGAAGAACAGGATCAGGAGTCTTTGCAATCAGTCTCATCTGGTGCGCTTAAGCTGCTCAAGGATGAGCCAGGAAAGGGAGATCTTTCCAACAGTTGGGATAATCGCTTTACAGATCAAACAGACTTTGCCTTTGTCACATGGGCTCATCGATTTAATCGTTTCTCACCGCTTCTGACTCGCACCATCCAAGATGGAAACACAGTTCGCGCCATGATCGGTTCATGGGCTGCACTGTTGATCCCTATCGGTTTCATTCTTGGAATCATCGCGGTAATCAATACTGGGGGCCAATCATTGCCACCTGTATGGACCATTGTTGCCTTAATCATGGCGATTGCGATCTTTGATGCCTTTGCAGGGTTTGTTGCTGGCTTTGTGTTCTTCTTGGCGGCATTGTTAACTGGCAACATCACTAACCGCCCAGAGCTACTAACAACAATTGGTGTAATGGTTCTGTTCTTTGCACCAGCATTACTTGCAAGTGCTTTCAGACCATTCCGTCGCTTGGTGAGAAATCAAGATGACATGTGGGAGCGCATTACAGATTACGCACTTGGCACCCTGCTTACATTCTGGGTAATCACAAAGATGGTTGCAGCCATGAATGGTTTGGCACGTCTTGAGCTTCCAATTACCGATTATGGAACTGAGCTAGCCTTGATCGCCGCTGCCCTACTGTTGATTCGTGTTGCCCTTGAAGATATTGCAGTTGAGCATTACCCAATGCGTCTTCGCGCATTACATGTTGAGATTAAAAAGCCATCACAGGCACAAAAGGTTCGATCTTTAGTCTTTAAACTCTTTGTTTTCTTCATTATGGCAGCCCCATTTGTCGGTTCAACTCTCAACTTGGTTTTAGGAACTCTGCTTTTTGCGATTCCCCAAATCACATCACTTAGCCTTGAAGATAACCTGCCAAAAAAGCGGCTCTATCTGCCAAAGGGTGCACTCAAAACTATTGTCATGATCTTTGTAATGGCCCTTGCCTCCAACATGATCGAAGGGGCTTTTTCATCGCCTGAGGCCTTCTTAAAGTGGAGCTTTGTTGTTATGGCGCTACCAGGCTTCTTCCTGCACTACTTGGATGCGATCACCGATGCGCCAGAGAGTGATTGGAAGACCACTGAAAAAGGTCGAATTCTCTATCGCGTTGGCGGAGTAGTTGTGTTTTTCTTAATGGTGCTTGTTGTTCAGGGTGTCGACTTGGCTAGTTGGATTGTTGAATCCTGATTGCACTCATTCGCGGGTGACTTGAGCGCCAAGACTCTGTAACTGCTCGGCAAAGTTTGGATAGCCACGATCGACGTGAAAAGCCTGATCTACAGTGGTTTCTCCATCAGCGACTAATGCAGCAAGAATCAAACCCGCACCTGCGCGAATGTCATGGGCTTCAACAGGAGCGCCAGATAGTTCTTCTACGCCTGTAATCGATGCATGATGGCCATCTACGCTTACTTGTGCGCCTAAACGGCTCAGTTCGTTGACGAACATGAAGCGGGATTCAAAGACATTTTCAGTAACTAAAGAGTGCCCATCGGCGATAGCGTTGAGCGCAATAACCATTGGTAACAAATCTGTTGGAAAACCTGGATAGGGAAGTGTTGCCACATCAATTGCTTGCGGGCGGGTATCCATCTTTACGCGAATTCCATCTGCAGTCGATGTGATGATTGCACCTGCTGAAGCTAACTTCTCTAGTGGAAGCTCTAGATGTTCTGGAACTGCGCCATGAATTGTGATGTCACCACGGGTCATTGCAGCAGCAAAGGCCCAGGTACCCGTGATGATGCGATCTGTAATTGTTATGTGATCAGTTGGTGCTAACTTTTCAACGCCT
>JBIIZP010000127.1:0-2871 GCA_044346215.1 Candidatus Planktophila sp. | reverse complement strand
ACAGTGACGACTTTACGGCTGGGCGTTTTGATCCAGTCAAGATTGTCCTGCGTGCAAATGTTCTTGGGCTATCTGGCGTGGATGTAGAAAAAGAACTTCAGAAAGCCAACATCCGTGTTGAAATGGCTGATCGAGACACCATCGTTTTTCTGGCAACCCTTGCTGACAATGCCGATGATTTCTCAGTTTTGGCCGATGCTTTGGTGCCAATCCTAAAGTCATTGCAAGGTTTACCGCGCCCAACACAAACTTCGCTGAGCTGGTCGATAGTTCCAACAGTTGCGGTATCTATGCGAGATGCCTACTTTGCCGAAACTGAGTTTGTATCTGCCAGCCAAGCTATTGGTCGAATCAGCGCTGACTTGATTGCGCCTTATCCCCCAGGTGTTGCAGTTGTTGCACCAGGAGAAGTACTTACGGAAGCAATTGTTAATGGTTTGTCTGCAACACAAAAAGCAGGAGTCCGAATTGCTTATGCCAGCGATGCAACTCTTGCGAGCTATCGCGTAATCAAATAAATCAGCGAAGGTGGGCTTGCTCGTTGAGGGTTCGAAGCGCCCTTAAACCATCACTGGGCCAAATGCTCACCGTAGTGATTGAACATGGTGAAATATCAATGTGGAAAATGCTTTCCGCTGGCCCGCCAATGACGACCTTGGCGGCAGACTTGATTGCACCGTTATGAGTTACAACTGCAACTCGTTGCCCCGGGTATTCGAAGGCAATCTGATTGAGGGCTGCGTCAACGCGCAAAGCAACATTGTCATAGGACTCTCCTTGTGGAGGTGCAAAGCCAGTTGACGAAATCCATGATTGATAATCAGCGGGAAACTTTTCTTTAACCTCATCAATTGAAAGTCCGTCCCAGATACCAAATGAACATTCGATCCAGGATTGCTCAAAAACAATTGGTAATCCAGTTTTTCTAGAAAGCGCTTCTGCGGTCTGAGCCGTGCGCTTTAACGGTGAAGCAATAATTACTTCAGGGTTTAACTGCGCAACAGCTGCGGCCACTTTTTCGGCTTGTTCCAAACCTATGTGCGTTAACTCTGGATTTAACGGGCCATCGCCTGAAAACTTCTTAAATGGAGTCAAAATAGTTTCACCGTGTCGAATCAAATAAATGCTGGTTGCTTTTTCTTGTGACAATAAGCGCTCGGTAAGGTAGTTCTGCTGAACCTGCACTACTTCTCCGCCACCTGATTGTTGATCTAGAGCTTTGTTTGCAAGGCGATCAGCGTGCGAATTTTCATCGCGTGGAATCCAGGTATAGGTAACCAATGATGGGTTGTGCGCAGAGCGAGCAGATTGGGCAAGAACCCGCATATCTGCATGCTTAATTTGCCAGCGTCCAGACATTTGTTCAACAACAAGTTTGCTATCCATTTTCACTTCAATAGTTGCTGTTGAATCAATCTGATTAATGGCGGTTAAACCAGCGATTAATCCACTGTATTCAGCAACATTATTTGTTGCCACACCAATAAAGTCATACAGCTCGGCAACAATCTTTCCATTTTCCGTAATGACAGAACCGTAACCAGCTGGACCAGGATTGCCCCTAGATCCGCCATCTGCCGTTAATAGAAAATGCCGTGCCACTTAAACTCCACGAACCAAGATGCAACGGCACTCTTCGCAGCGAACAACTTCGTCGTCAGCTAATTCTGACATTCGCTTTAGTTCAACCGCATTAACTGAAAGGTTGCAGCCCATGCATGAACCAGCAGAAAGCGCTGCTGCTCCTGCTCCGCCAGTTGTTTCTCTAATTTTTTCGTAAAGATCAACCAAGGCTTTTTCAATTCCTTGGACCGTTTCGGCACGATCCTTTGCAATCGCATCTAAATCATTGTGAATAACGGTTAGGGCGTTTTCTTTGCGAATTTCAAGATCGGCGATGACTGCCCCGTGTTCTGCTTCCTCTGCCTTAAGCGCCGTGATGCGCTCATTAATTGCATCTACTCGCATCATTATTTCAAGCTCTACTTCTTCAAGTTCAGCTCGGCGAGCCCCCAGGGTCCCCACTTCATGCTGCAGTTGTTCCAACTCTTTAGGCGTTGCAGAACCACCGTTTAGTCGAGCTTCATCACGTGTAATACGAGAAACAATCTGCTCTACATCTGCTTCGGCGCGCAGTAGTTCGCGCTTTACATCACTTAATTCAGTTTCGGCAGCAATGCGAAGATCACGAGCATTATTTGACTTGATCGTGGTGCTGGCAAGCTCTGCGATTTCGGGAAGGTTTGTTGCTTTGTGGCGCAAAGAGTTTGCCTGCTGATCAAATCGAGCAATATCTACAATCGAGCGCTGGTCGCTTGGGGAGGCTTTCATGAGAACAGCTTATTTCCATATTTAACAATGATTGCAATAGTGATAGTGGCGAAAGCTCCTGTGTAGATAACGCGACCCCAACCTTTATCTAGAAAGGCAACAATTTTCTCTTGGCGCTCTGGGGCAAAATTCCAGGTATTCTCTAAAAGAACAACACGTGTAATTGTTGCAAATACTGTAATTGTTGAGCCAGTGACCAAGAGGCACCAAGGGCACAGTGCATTGATGACAAAGAATGATTGCGATAGCAACCAGAGCGCAAAAACTAAACCAAGTCCATAAACAACATGAGCTACGCGCATGAACCAACGAGGGAAGGCGACAAGTCCCAGACCTGCGATTGCAACAGTTATGACAACGGGCTCAGTCATCAATCCGATAAATGAATTTGGAAAACCCAAAAGTTGTGATTGCCACGATTTTGCGACTGTGCCACACGATAGGACAGAGTTGATATTGCACGAGAGCTCACCAGATGGTTGGGCGGCTATTTTTATTGCATCGATTGAGAGAACTAGTGATGCGAACAGGCTAAGGACC
>JBIIZP010000090.1:0-3970 GCA_044346215.1 Candidatus Planktophila sp. | reverse complement strand
TACACCTACCAAGCGTCCGGGGCTGCTTCGTGAAGCCTTGGCAACGCGGGTAGTCGTCGCAGATGGCGCTATGGGAACCATGCTTCAGGCCGCCAATCCAACTCTTGAAGATTTCCAAAATCATGAAGGTTGTAATGAGATTTTAAATGTTAGCCGTCCTGACATTGTCCGCTCGGTTCATAATGAATACCTTGCCGCTGGGGTAGATGCAATCGAGACAAATACCTTTGGTGCGAACTGGTCTAACTTGGCCGACTATGGAATCGAAGATCGTATTTACGAGCTTGCGTATGCAGGAGGAAAGATTGCACGCGAAGCAGCCGATTCCTTTTCTACGACGCAAAAGCCTCGCTTTGTTCTGGGATCACTCGGTCCTGGTACCAAACTGCCAAGTCTTGGTCACACTACCTATGAAAATCTAAAGATCGCGTACTACACAGCGGCAAAAGGTTTAGCAGATTCCGGCTGTGATGCTTTGCTGGTTGAAACTTCGCAAGATTTGTTACAAGTAAAAGCGGCGGTTAATGGTTGCAGACAAGCGATAAGTGAAACCGATCGCGATATCGTTTTAATTGCGCAAGTAACTGTAGAAACCACCGGAACGATGCTTCTAGGTTCTGAAATTGGTGCAGCGCTCAACACCTTAGAACCAATGGGAATTGATTTGATTGGTCTCAATTGTGCAACGGGTCCAACAGAAATGTCTGAGCATCTTCGTTACCTCAGCAAAAATGCGAAAGTTGCAATCTCAGTGATGCCTAATGCCGGCTTGCCGGTGCTCGGCGCAAATGGGGCCTCCTACCCACTTGGGCCGGATGAATTAGCTGCGGCTCTCAAAGGCTTCGTAAATGATTATGGAATTTCACTAGTAGGTGGTTGCTGCGGAACTACTCCTGAGCATTTAGCAGCGGTTGTAAAAAAAGTCAGCGGTAAAGCGATAGCCAGCAGAGTTCCAGAGTTAGATCCTGGTGCTTCTTCGTTGTATCAGTACGTACCATTCAGGCAGGACAAAACATACTTAGCGATTGGCGAACGTACCAACGCCAACGGCTCTCGAGCATTTAGAGATGCGTTATTAGCCGAAGACTGGGAAAAATGTGTAGAGATCGCTCGAGATCAAATTCGAGACGGCGCTCATATGTTGGATCTTTCTGTCGACTATGTTGGGCGTGATGGAGCAGCTGACATGAGTCAGTTAGCGTCACGATTTGCAACTGCCAGCACACTTCCAATTGTTCTAGATTCAACTGAACCTGCAGTGCTAAAAGCCGGCTTAGAACATCTCGGTGGTCGTTGCGTTATCAACTCAGTTAACTATGAAGATGGAGATGGTCCAACTTCTCGCTTCGCCAAGATCATGCCACTTGTTAAGGAGCATGGAGCAAGCGTTGTAGCTCTGACAATTGATGAAGAAGGTCAGGCACGTGATGCAGATTGGAAATTGCGAATTGCGCGTCGTTTAATTGTTGATCTTCGTGATAACTGGCAAATGAATGTTGGCGACATTTTGATCGACTGCCTAACTTTCCCAATCGCCACTGGTCAAGAAGAAACACGCAAAGATGGAATTGAAACCATCGATGCGATTCGCCGATTAAAGGCCGAGTTTCCAGAGGTACAAACCACTCTTGGCGTCAGCAATGTCTCCTTCGGACTAAATCCTGCAGCGCGTGTAGTTCTCAACTCAGTATTCCTTCACGAGTGCGTCCAGGCGGGACTTGATTCAGCAATTGTTCATCCTTCAAAAATCACACCGATGGCCCGAATCGATGAGCGTCAAAAGCAGGTTGCACTAGATCTCATTTACGATCGACGAACTTTTGATGGTGAGGAATGTACTTACGATCCGCTTCAAGAGTTCTTACAAATGTTTGATGGGGTTGAGCTTGCGACAAGTAAAAATGCACGCGCCGAAGCCTTAGCCGCCTTGCCTTTGTATGAGCGACTTCAACGCCGCATAATCGACGGTGAAAAAGTTGGACTAGATGATGACCTCAAAGAGGCGATGGCACTTGGAACCCCACCCCTTGAAATCATCAACACACATCTGCTCGAAGGCATGAAGATTGTTGGAGAGCTCTTCGGTAAAGGCGAAATGCAACTTCCTTTCGTACTGCAAAGCGCTGAAGTAATGAAGACCGCGGTTGCACAGTTAGAGCCTTTCATGGAAAAAACTGGCGATGAAGGTCGTGGAACGATGTTGCTAGCAACAGTAAAGGGCGATGTTCACGATATTGGAAAGAATTTGGTTGACATCATCCTGACTAACAATGGCTATCGAGTCGTTAACATCGGCATTAAGCAGACGATTAACCAGATTATTGATGGCGCAATAGATTCAAATGCAGATGCAATTGGCATGAGTGGTTTGCTCGTTAAGTCAACGGTAATTATGAAAGAGAATCTCCAGGAAATCACTGCTCGTGGTTTAGATCAAAAGTGGCCTATCGTTCTGGGTGGTGCAGCGCTAACACGTGCATACGTGGAGCAGGATTTAGCAGCGTTGTTCCCAGGTGAAGTTCGTTACGCACGCGATGCTTTCGAAGGATTGCGTCTAATGGATTCGATCATGGCGGTTAAACGTGGTGAACCAGGTGCTACCTTGCCTGCACTTCGTGAGCGCAAAGTGGCTAATACTCGTATCAAGAGCGAAGACCTTCCTATCGATACCAGACGTAGCGATGTTGCAATTGATGTTGATATTCCAACTCCGCCATTTTTCGGATCGCGTGTGGTCAAGGGAATTCAACTTAGCGACTATGCAGGAATGTTAGATGAGCGAGCATTGTTTGTTGGTCAGTGGGGCCTCAAGGGCAACCGTGGTGAGTATGAAAACATGGTTGAAACCGAAGGAAGACCTCGCTTGCGGTCACTTCTCAATGAAGTCCAATCAAGTGGATGGCTCAACGCAGCCGTTGTTTATGGATACTTTCCTTGCTATAACGAAGGTAATGATTTAGTCATTCTTCACCATGAGGGCGATGACAAAGGGAAAGAACGCACTCGCTTTAATTTCCCACGACAAACACGAGATCGTCGTCTATGTATAAGTGACTTCTTTGCATCAAAGGAATCAGGCAAGACCGATGTAGTTGCTTTTCATGTTGTTACTATGGGTTCTACCGTCAGCGAAGCCGCGGCCAAACTGTTTGCGGCAAATAATTACCGCGAGTACCTAGAGCTGCACGGACTTTCGGTTCAGTTAACTGAAAGCCTTGCCGAGCATTGGCACGCACGTATCCGTGAAGAATTATCGGTGAAGAAGGATGATTCAGCGGATTTGCAGGGAATTTTGGATCAGGGATATCGAGGTTCCCGCTATTCATTTGGATATCCAGCCTGTCCGGATCTAGAACAGCAAGTACAACTGTGCGAATTACTTGATCCGACACGTATCGGCGTCGAACTGTCGGAAGAATTCCAATTACATCCTGAGCAATCCACTTCTGCGATTATCGTGCATCACCCAGAAGCTAAGTACTTCAACGCAAACTAATGAGTGCAGATTCGAAATTCTTTGATTCTGTCTTTTTCGACATGGATGGCCTTATGGTTGATTCAGAACCCGAATGGTTTAAATCTGAAATCGAAGTAACGGGTAAATTTGGGTACAGCTGGACCGATGAGGATCAGATCGCTTGCCTGGGTGGTCCGCTATCTCGAGTTGGAAAATATATGCATGAGAAGTGTGGCGGAGCAGGGTCTCCTGAATATTTCACTCAAACCCTGATTGATACACAGGCTTTAAAAATGCGCGGTAACACCCCGACCATGCCAGGTGCACTTGCTTTGGTGGGCGAATTACAGGCCAAAGGCGTTAAAACCGCCTTAGTATCGGCCAGTCCACGAAATATTGTTGACGCGGTTCTGGATAACTTAGGACACGACTTGTTTCCATTTTCCATTAGTTCAGATGATGTTGTAAATACAAAACCTCATCCAGATTGCTACCTCAAGGCTGCGTCAATGA
>JBIIZP010000013.1:0-13079 GCA_044346215.1 Candidatus Planktophila sp. | reverse complement strand
TCTTGGTTTCATCAAAGATTGAGTCAGAAGCACGACGCATTTCTAGAATTGTTGTGTTGAGCCTTGCCTCAGCTTCAGTACGGATGCGGTTAGCTTCATTTGATTGGGTTGTTAACTTTGAAACTGAATCCTTAACCGCCAGTAATTCTGCATTTAGTGTGATCGCTGTTTCTGTCTTTTTGCGTTCGGCATCTAATTGAGCCTTGTAATCATGGAGCAGGGCTTGATTGCCTGCCGAATCCTTGGATTTGAGGGCGCAGAACAGGTATCCGATCGCAGATCCTGCGATAAGTCCTATTAATAGGGTCACGAGGTAAGCGGGCATGGGCCTATCGTGGCAGGGAGCACTGACAATCCCGCGTAGGCTTACCCCAGTGAGCCTCTCTATCGGAATCGTCGGTCTGCCAAACGTCGGAAAGTCGACCCTATTTAATGCTCTGACTAAGAACAACGTTTTGGCCGCTAACTACCCCTTTGCCACTATCGAACCCAATGTGGGAATCGTGGGAGTGCCAGATGAGCGAATTGCCCAACTAGCCCAGATTTTTTCTTCAGAAAAACTTTTACCAGCAGTTGTTTCCTTTGTTGATATCGCCGGAATCGTAAAAGGCGCATCTGAAGGTGCTGGCCTTGGCAATAAGTTTCTAACAAATATTCGAGATACCGATGCAATCTGTCAGGTGATCCGAGTTTTTAATGATGGCGATGTTGTTCACGTCGATGGTCGAATCGATCCAGCATCAGATATGGAAACAATCAATACTGAATTAGCGCTGGCGGATTTGCAGACAATTGAAAAAGCAATTCCCCGCCTTGAAAAAGAAGCCCGTGTTGCCAAAGAAAAGGCACCAGTTCTTGAAGCTGTTAAGGCTGCCAATGATTGGTTGCAATCTGGAAAGCCTTTGTCACAAAGTTCAATCGATCGCGAACTGCTGGCTGAGCTTCACCTGTTAACTGCTAAGCCTTTCTTATATGTCTTTAATGTAGATGCTGCCGAATTAAATGATCCAGAACTTAAGGCAAAGCTGCAGGCACTAGTCGCACCAGCTGAAGCAATTTTCTTGGATGCAAAAACAGAGGCAGAACTAGCAGAACTCAGTGATGAGGATGCATTGGAATTGTTGCAATCAATTGGTTTGAAAGAACCAGGTCTTGCAACCTTGGCACGTGTTGGTTTCGATACTTTGGGGTTGCAGACATATTTAACTGCAGGTCCAAAAGAAGCTCGCGCGTGGACGATTCACAAAGGTGACACCGCACCCATGGCCGCTGGTGTTATTCATACTGATTTCCAAAAGGGATTTATTAAGGCTGAAATCGTCAGCTTTGAAGATCTCATTGCCGCAGGATCTATGGCTGAAGCGAAAGCTAAGGGCAAGGTTCGTATGGAAGGCAAGGAATATGTAATGGCCGATGGAGATGTAGTGGAGTTCAGATTCAATGTCTAAGAAGCAAGCACACCTAAAGGATCTACCTGTAAAGACCCGCGATAACCTGCGTAACGTAGCGATCATTGCTCACGTTGACCACGGAAAGACAACACTGGTTGATGCCATGTTGTGGCAATCCGGTGCATTCGCTGCACACAAGGTTCAGGGCGAAGGTCAAGACCGCATGATGGATTCAATGGATCTAGAACGCGAAAAGGGAATTACGATCCTTGCCAAGAACACCGCTGTTAAGCGCGGCGACACAATCGTTAACATCATTGATACTCCGGGCCACGCCGACTTTGGTGGCGAAGTAGAGCGCGGACTTGAAATGGTTGATGGCGTTATCTTGTTGGTTGACGCTTCAGAAGGTCCACTGCCACAAACACGTTTCGTTTTGCGTAAAGCACTTGAAAAGAATTTGCCAGTTATCTTGTTGATCAACAAAGTTGACCGTCCCGATTCACGTATCGCTGAAGTTGTTGATGAAGCCTACGAACTGTTCCTTGATCTTGGAGCAAATGAAGAGCAGATTGAATTCCCAGTTGTCTATGCATCAGCTAAAGCTGGTCGTGCATCATTGACACGTCCTGCAGATGGTGGAATGCCAGAAGAAACAAACCTTGATGTTTTGTTTGACACGATCTTCTCTGCAATTCCAGCCCCTGAGTATCACGAAGGTGCGCCATTGCAGGCACACGTTACTAACCTTGACTCATCTCCTTTCTTAGGTCGTCTTGCACTATGTCGTGTACGCGAAGGTGTAATTAAGAAGGGCCAATCTGTTACTTGGATTAAGACAGATGGAACAACAGAGCGCGTAAAGATTTCAGAGCTTTTAATTACTGAAGCGCTAGATCGCGTTCCAGCGTTAGAAGCTCATCCTGGCGACATCATCGCCGTGGCAGGTATCGACACAATTACATTGGGTGAGACACTGGCTGATAATGAAAACCCACACGCACTTCCTTTGATCATCGTTGATGAACCATCGATTTCGATGACTATCGGTATCAATACATCACCACTTGCGGGAAAGAGCGGAAAACTGCTTACTGCGCGCCAAGTTAAGGGCCGTCTTGATGCCGAACTAGTAGGTAACGTTTCATTGCGCGTTCTCAATACTGATCGCCCAGATACCTGGGAAGTTCAGGGTCGCGGCGAGCTACAGCTAGCTGTTCTCGTTGAAATCATGAAGCGCGAAGGTTTCGAGCTAACTGTTGGTAAGCCACAGGTAGTTATTAAGAAGATTGATGGCAAGGTTCACGAGCCAATGGAGCGTTTAACAATTGATGCACCAGAAGAGTACTTAGGTGTTCTGACTCAGTTGATGGCACTTCGTAAGGGTCGCATGGAGCAAATGGTTAATCACGGAACCGGTTGGATCCGTCTTGATTACAAGGTTCCCTCACGTGGACTTATTGGTTTCCGTACCGAGTTCTTAACTGAAACTCGCGGAACTGGTTTGCTACACCACGTATTTGATGGTTACGAGCCTTGGTTCGGAGATATTCGCACACGTGCAACTGGATCACTTGTTTCAGACCGCATGGGAACAGTTACTTCATACGCGCTATACGGAACACAAGATCGCGGAACTATTTTCGTCGAACCAGGCGATGAAGTTTACGAAGGTATGGTTATTGGCGAGAACTCTCGTAACGATGACATGGACGTTAACTGTGTTCGTGAAAAGAAGCTGACAAACATGCGTGCTTCAGGAACTGATGAATCAGAGCGTTTGATTCCGCCTAAGAAGCTCAACATGGAAGGTGCTTTGGAATTCTGTCGCGAAGATGAATGCGTCGAAGTAACACCTGCAGTTGTTCGTATCCGTAAGGTTGTTCTCAACGGTGACGAGCGCGCACGTGCTACATCTCGTGCGAAGAAGGCAAATCTCAACGCTAATTAATTTGATCAAAAAAGCCCGTACCAAATACTTGGTGCGGGCTTTTTTGTGCTCGCATCCCTGATTCGTCAGTCCATTACGGTTGAATTACGTCTGTGAGTAAGCAGCCTTTCAGCCTTGTACGACAGGTGCTTCAGGCTGCTCCGACCGCTTTAGATGCAGAACAGCTAGCTGTTGTTGCACACCGCGGATCTCCAATAGTTGTTCAAGGTGGACCAGGAACCGGAAAGACAACAGTTTTAATTGAATCAGCCCTTGCTCGGATTGAAGCAGGACAAAATCCAGATTCAATTCTCTTGCTGACCTATGGCCGCGAACGAGCATCAGAACTTCGTGATGCGATTGCGCTACGAACTACCAAAACGATGTTTGAACCATTAGCGCGCACATTCCATTCTCTGGCATTTTCGATCTTAAAGATGAAAGCAAAGAACGATCCAGATCCGATTTTGCTCAGTGGTCCAGAACAAGAAAATTACATCCGTGAATTACTCAAGGGCGACATTGAAGATGGTTTCAGAGAGTGGCCTGAAGATTTACATAAGGCGTTAACAACAGGTGGTTTTGCCCGAGAACTTCGCGATTTGATTTTACGAGCATCAGAACGCGGAATCGATGCCGATCAGTTAGCAAAGCTAGGTGTACAAGAGAGCGAAAAATATTGGCAAGCAGCAGCTGCATTCTGGAAGAGATATTCAAATTCCATGATCATGCGCGAAATAAGCGCCCAAGATGCCAAGCTTCGTATCGATCCATCTGAATTAGTCTCGCGTGCATCAATTCACTTGCGTAATAACTCAGATTTACTTGATCAACTGCGTAATCGGTTTACAACAATAATGGTGGATGAATTTCAGGAAAGTGATCCGGCCCAACGAGAACTTCTTTCACTGCTTGCCGGGGCGGATGTAATCATCTGTGCAGATGCAGATAGCGCCGTTGGTCGATTCCGTGGCGCAGATCCTGATGGTTTAGCTGCAGCCCTTGACCCATATCGAGCACAAGAAGTTGTTCTTTCTCATGTCTATCGCAATGCAAAGGCGGTCTTTGCCGTTGGGCATGAATATGTTCAGGGTTTCCGTGGCTCACCAGTTACCCGCAAACGCACTGAAGCCAATGAAAATCAAGGCTTTGTAGGGGTTCACCGCTTTAGAAGTGCGGCCGAAGAAGCAGCCTTTATCGCTCATCAGTTCCGCAGTGCGCACCTGCGTCAAGGAATTTCATACAGCGATATGGCGGTTATCTTGCGGTCTCCTGGAGTTCAGGCATCTGCGCTTCGTCGAGCATTTTCACAAGTCGGTATTCCTGTTGCTACAGAGCTTCAAGCTTTGGCGGGCAATCCAGCGATCACACCTTTTTTGCTATTGGCCCAAGTTGCAATTGGCGCCCAGCCACTTAATTTAGATACGGCAGAGCGATTGCTGCTTTCTGAATTTGGCGGATCGGATTCAATATCTCTTCGCCGAATTCGCAGAGCCATGATCACCGCTCGTCCTGAAGGTGATGAAAGATCCGGAACGCAATTGTTAATAGATGCAATACAGGACGGACAACTCTTTATTGAAGGCGCAGATAGTGTCCTGCGGGTTCATGAATTGCTAATGGGCGCAAAAACTATTGCGCAGAACAAGGCAGCTTTGGCCGATGATCTACTGTGGTTTATTTGGGATAAGGCAGTTACAAGTGATGGACAGAAATTAGCTGATGCTTGGCGCAATCAAGCCTTGCGTCCCGGAATTCGTGGTGCCGCGGCAGATCGTGATTTAGATGCAATGATGCAGTTGTTTGATTCTGCAGCTCGTTATTCAGAACGCTTTCCTTTGTCGGGCCCAGCCGCATTTATCAATGAAGTTGCTCAAGAAGATATTGCTGGCGATGTCATCACCGCTAAAGGAGTTCGACCAGATTTTGTAGAAATCTTGACAGTACACAGCGCAAAGGGTCGTCAGTGGGAATTAGTTGCAATCGCTGGTTTGCAGGAGGGCAGCTGGCCAAACTTAAAGCAGCGTTCATCGCTACTAGGCGCTGAACGCTTAGTGGAACGCAAGCGCAACCCTGATATTCCGCGGGACCAATTAGATGTAATCGCGGCTAATGGCTTGCTGCAGGATGAACAACGCCTGTTCCATGTGGCGCTAACCCGTGCCCAGCAATCACTTTTCGTGACCGCCGTGCAACGTGAAGATGAAGAACCCTCCCAATTTTTTGAAGCAATCGAAGTCATGGTTAACAAGACTGATGAAGATGATGAACATCTCATTACCGATGTTCCACGTCCAATTACCACCCCAGCATTAGTTGCCGAACTTCGGGCGCAGTTAGCTGGACCAAAAGCAAAGGAAGCGGCAGCGTTGCTTAAGGCCATGAGTACCGAAGGAATTCACTTAGCCAATCCAGATAGTTGGATTGGTTCGGTTCCTATAAGTACTGATGCACCAGTTATTGATCCAGAAAATGAAGTTGTTGTTTCTCCATCAGGTGCCGAAAGTTTTGTGGAATGCGGCGTTAAGTGGTTCCTACAAAACAACGGTGGATCAGATGGTGATAGCACCGCGCAAGTTTTGGGTTCTGCAATTCACGCATTTGCCGCAAAGATGGTGTTAGAGCCAGAAACAACCCGCGAACAGTTAATTGAGTCATTACAAAGTTCTTGGAAGTTAATAGATTCAGAAAGTGGTTGGGTCAGTGCATCTCATCTTGAATCCGCTGTCATTATGCTTGAAAAGTTTGTTGAATACCATAAGGAAACTAAGCGCGAAGTAAAGGGTGCCGAGATTCGCTTTGATGTGAAATTAGGCCGTGCTCGCATTATGGGAACTGTTGACCGCCTTGAAGTAGCAGCTGATGGATCACTTTTCATCATTGACTTTAAAACCGGCAATTCTGCAATCAGTAAAGAGGATGCCAAAAAGAATCTACAGCTTGCGAGTTATCAATTAGGTGTAGCTGAAGGTGGCTTTACAGGTAGCGGATTTGTTAAAGATACAAAAAGTTCAGGTGCAGAACTTGTCTACTTAGGTACAAGTAGTACAGGTGCAACACTTCGTCAGCAATATGCCATTGATTTAGCGGAGATTAAGACAACTATCGAGACAATTGGCGTGGGCATGGGCGCGGCTACCTTCTTTGCCACAGTGAATAAGCGTTGTAAAGAGTGCTCAGTAAGGAAATCCTGCCCTATTCAAAGCGATGGACGGGCGGTGATTGAGTAATGAACCAATCCCCGAACAACTCTCAAGCAAGGTACTCGCCTGAAGAAATCATCGCAAAGCTTCAGGCACATCCCAAGTTTGGTTCACAAATCAAGCCAATTACCAAGCATCAATCCGCGATCATCCGCAGTGGGTTAGAGCCAGCTGTTGTTATCGCAGGCGCTGGTTCTGGCAAAACCGAAACAATGAGTAACCGAGTTTTGTACCTGGTTGCAAATGGTTTTGCCACACCTGATCAGATCTTGGGTCTTACCTTCACCCGAAAAGCTGCAGGTGAACTATCGGTTCGTATTCGCAAGCGCTTGCGTCAATTATCGCAGTTGCCAGAGTTTAAGCACATCACTTCAAATAGCACCGCGGTTACTACTTACCATTCATATGCCGGCAAGTTGCTCAGCGAACATGCAATCCGTTACGGTATCGATGCAGATGCCGAACCATTAGGTGAAGCAGCTATTTGGCAGATTGCATCGGATGTCGTGCGTAATTGGCCTGATGATTCATATCGCAATGACAGCTCGGTCAGAACTGTCATTAAGGATTTATTAGGTCTTTCTAAATTCATGTTAGAACATCAAGTTAAAGCATCAGATATCGAAACAATCGGCAATCAAATGCTTGAAAAATTGGAATTACTTGGCGGTAGTACCAATGAAGATACTCGTGCGGTCGCTCGCGCGATGCGTCAACGCAACGCCCTTTTACCAATGGTTCAAGCATTCATGGAGCGTCGAAAGGCTGCAGGTGAATTATCATTTGATGATCAGATGTCACTGGCGGCAGACATTGCCCAAAACTTTGACGATATCGGCACTTTAGAACGCGGTAAGTACAGAATTGTTCTACTTGATGAGTATCAAGACACTTCGCAATCACAGGTGCGAATGTTGTCGGCTTTGTATGGCAATTTAGTGAGGGAAACCGGCCACCCAGTAATGGCTGTGGGAGACCCATCGCAGGCTATTTATACCTGGCGCGGAGCATCCGCCGGCACTATGGCCTCATTCCATAAGTACTTTCCAAAGGCGCAAGGTCAAAGTGGTGAAGCCCAGTTCTCGTTGCCAACAACTTTCCGTAATGACAAAATTATTTTGGCTGCAGCAAACACCATAAGTGCAGAGATTAAAGCCGCAGGTGGTCAGCAAGTTGTCGAACTAGAAGCTCGTGATAACGCAGGCGATGGCGAACTTGCATATGGAATCTATGAAACCGTTGCCACTGAATCTCAAGCAATCGCCGAATACTTCAAAGCTTTATGGAATCCGGAAAGCAACAAATCATTTGCGGTTTTGGTGAGAAAGCGCACTCAGATTACATCCATAGAAAACGCTTTGCGTGAACAAGGTTTGCCAGTAGAAGTTATTGGTATTGGTGGTTTGATTCATATTCCTGAAGTTGCAGATGTTGTGACATTAATGAAGATCATTACTAACCCCGATGCTGGCTCATCGCTGATGCGTCACTTAACTGGACCGCGAATTAATTTAGGTCCACGCGATATTGCTGCACTCGGTGCATTCAGCCTTGAACGCGCCAAATCGATGCACGCAGACTCTAAGAGCTTTATCAAAAAAATTGCAGCAGGCAACCCAGATCAATTAGAGGCCGACGATCAATTTGCTGGATCAATCATTGATGCCCTAGATGAAATTACATCTGCAAAGAAGAGCGGGTTCAGCGATCTTGGTTATCAGCGCTTGGTTACCTTTGCCCAAGAGCTTCGTCGTTTGCGTTCACGTGCTGGTGGGCAGATAACTGATTTAGTGACCGAGATCGAAAACTACTTAACTCTAGAATCCGAAATCACTTTGCGCGAAGGTACTCAGACCGGTCGCCGTCATTTGGATCGTTTCTTAGATGAAGCTTCTAAATTTGAACGCACCGGCGGATCAGTTTCTGCCTTCTTGGATTGGCTCGATGTTGCATCCGATGAAGAAGGTGGGCTAAAGGTTGGAGCCCCTGAAGTCCGTACAGATGTGGTCCAAATTCTTACAGTTCACATGGCAAAGGGGGCTGAATGGGATGTTGTCGCCGTCCCTGGATTATCTGAGGGAACTTTCCCAGGTGTAAATCGCTCTGACCCAGACAACTGGTTGAAGAATGAGAAGCATGTGCCATTTGCATTGCGTGGGGATGCACATGAGCTTCCATACTTTTCATTAGATGGAATCACTAAGAACAGTGATGCTGCAAAAGCGATTAAGGTCTTTGCGAGCCAATGTGTGGATCAAATCAAGATGCGTGAAGAAATGCGTCTTGCCTATGTTGCTGTTACACGAGCCCGCACACATTTAATCTGCACAACATCATGGTGGCGAGATGGTGCTAACTCTGTTTCTCCATCACACATCTTTACGTTGATTGCAGGTGCAGCTAGCGCTAATGGCGGTCGTTTGATTTCTGATGTTGCAGCCCCCGATGATGATGCTGAAAACCCAACCCTCGAAAATCCACAGACCGCCGTATGGCCTCGAGATTACTTAGGGGATAAGCGCGCACAATTTGATGCAGCGATGGAATTAGTTAAGGCTTCCGATGTTCATCCATTAATTGATTCAACGGACCCAGAAGTAAATTCTTGGATCATGGATGCACACAGCTTGATTACCGAACAACGCAATCGCGCATCCGATGTTCTACAAGTTGCTTTGCCAACCCGTTTATCAACATCAACTTTGGTTGCTTTGCATGAAAATCCGCAAGAGCTTGCCCTGAACATTCGTCGTCCAATGCCTAGGGGACAAGATCCGTATTCCCGCCGCGGAACCGCTTTCCACTTATGGGTTGAACATCAATTTACCGATGCCGCCACCTTGTTTGGCGACGAGTATTTGGATTACTTAGATCCACTAGATGATGATTCAAAGTTAGAAGATCTAAAGGCCAAGTGGCTTAAGAGTGAGTTCGCCAATCGCACACCCGCACGAGTTGAAGTTCCCTTTGAAACCACTATCGCTGGGGTCTTAATCCGAGGCCGAATAGATGCGATTTATGCTGATGGAGATGGTTTCCAGGTGGTGGATTGGAAGACTGGCTCTAAGCAGCTCGGTAAGTCGGCCCAAGTTCAGTTAGCTATGTACCGCTTAGCGTGGGCCAAGTTATCTGGCTGCGACATTTCTAAGATCTCTGCAGCGTTCCATTACGTTCCAACAGGAGTAACCGATTCACCATCAGATCTACTGGATGAAGCGGCATTAATCGCGCTGATTACATTTGTTGAGGACAAGCCATAAAAAACCTTTAGAGGATATTTACTGTGACTGGTAAGTGATCGCTTACTCCAGTATTTAATGTTGGCAGTGCTTCGTACTGATCTGGCTTTAATGAGTCACTAAGAATGTAATCAAATTGAACTTTGCCGCCCCACGATGGATATGAGTTCTGTTCAACTAATGAATTCCATTGAGATGCAACCGCAGGCAATCCTTTAGGTAAATTCATGTCTCCAATGATAAGAGCGTGTGTTCCATACTTGGCCGCCAATTCAGCTGCCCACTTCTTGATTTTTCGAAGTTGACGGTAATTTACAAAAGGTACAAATGACAGGTGAGTGTTGATTATCGTCCAGCCATTGTCCAAAGTTGCAGCCAATGCAACACGCGGTTCATCGGCAACGTAAATCATTTTTATCGATTGCTTACCTGTTTTATTCTCAGTTGGGATTACCAACGGCATTCCAAAAGGTGAATTTCCAAGTTCTAGCCGATCCCAATGCTTAACAGGTACTTTTGAAGCTATTCCGATTCCGTAATTTCCATCTACATTTGATAGACGATTGCTTGCAACATTGTCAGTGGTAATTATTTTCGCATCAAGAGAATTCAGTTTTCTCCATTTTTCACCAGGTGCTCCAACCATTACTGGCGCAAAACCCCAATACTTTGTTCTCATCGCCTCAGCTACAACAGCTGTTTGAGAAGCATTTCCTGACCGCGCCAACTGTTCATCAACCTCTTGAATTCCAATAACATCAGCGCCAATAGCTTCGATCGCTTCACCCAGCTTTATTTGGTCTGCGGCAAGGTCGTTGCTTGGCGGAATAGCCATTCCGTGCAGCAAATTCCATGAGGTTACGCGCATTGGCTAAGGCTAGTAGCGTTGGCCCCTATGAGCGCGCGCAACCCAGAATCCACTCCCGCCTCGCTCTCGCCTATCAATCGCGAAAGCGAACTTCGCACAGATGCTGCCAAGTTGGACCAACTGTGGAAATCCGCTCAGATTATTCATCTGGTCGATGCCCGCTTGAGCGCTGCCGATGATTCATTGACCTTTATTGATGCAGCTGCGGTGTCAGCGCTCACTGATGTTTTTGTGCAAGGCGATCGTTTCTTCTTAGGAATTGGCCGCGATGATAATCAGGCGTACTTTGCTTGGCACACAACCTGGATCAATACACCAGAAGATGACGGCACCGAAGAGTTTGGAAAGCGAAAGTACGAAGGCTTTAAGTCTTTACGCGAACTTGGTGGCACTTTAGATGCCGATGAATTAGCACTTGCGATGCACGCAGTTGGTTTAGCAAACTGGCATACAACCCACACACATTGTGCACGTTGTGGCGCACTGACCAAGAGTGATCTTGGCGGAAGTGTTCGCATCTGCCCACAAGATTCAACACAACATCATCCCCGCACAGATCCTGCTGTCATTGTTTTAGTCAAAGATAGAGATGATCGAATTCTTTTGGGACACCAACCCGTCTGGCCTGCTAAACGTTTTTCTACCTTTGCAGGTTTTGTTGAAACCGGTGAATCTTTTGAGGAATGTGTATCCCGCGAAGTCTATGAAGAAGCTGGTGTGTATGCATCAGAAATCAAATACTTAACATCTCAGCCATGGCCATTTCCAGCATCAATCATGATCGCCTTTGAAGCTATTACACATCGCCCAGAAGAGGCCCGTCCTGATGGCACTGAAATTACTGAAGTACGCTGGTTTTCACGCGATGAAATGAAAAAAGCTGTTGCAGACAATGAAATCTTGTTGCCACCAACAATGTCAGTTGCGCGTCGAATGATTCAAGCTTGGTACACACGTGTTGATGGATACACACGTGACCAATTGCGCGGTGGTGAATCGTGGAGACCGTAGGAAACCCACGCGCAGAAGAGATTCTGGAAGCGCTAGATAACGAACAACGCGCAGTCGCACTTGCTACACGGGGTCCTGTTTGCGTGATTGCAGGAGCTGGAACAGGAAAGACTCGCGCAATTACTCATCGAATTGCATACGCTGCAGCGATCGGAACAATGGATCCGCATAAAGTTTTAGCACTGACCTTTACCGCTCGCGCCGCTGGCGAAATGCGCACACGTTTGCGTTCCTTAGGTGTTCCATCAGTTGCTGCCCGCACAATCCACGCAGCTGCGCTGAAGCAGCTGACCTTCTTCTGGCCGCAGGTCTTTGGTGGCCGAACACCAGATTTGCTCACAACCAAGAGCGGATTTCTGACTGAAGCTATTAAACGCGCACAGTTACAGGGCGAGCTTTCCATTACATCCAGAGATCTTCTACGCGATATCGCAACCGAAATTGAATGGGCCAAGGTTTCACAGGTTGCCCCTTCTGATTACTTGAGCGAATCACAAAAGCGCACCGTCAAGCCGCGCATTAATCCCGAACAGTTAGCCAAGGTCTACACCGCCTATGAAAGCGTGAAGCATCAAGAGCGCGCTATCGACTTTGAAGATGTACTACTGCTAACAACAGCGATGATTGAAGAAGAACGCGAAGTTCGCGAACGTGTTCAGGATCAGTACCGATTCTTTACTGTTGATGAGTATCAGGACATTTCGCCACTGCAGCAACGTTTAATCAACGCCTGGCTTGGTTCTAGAGAAGAGCTCTGCGTAGTTGGCGATCCAGCCCAGACCATTTACTCATTTGCGGGCGCTACGCCAGTTTTCTTAAACTCATTTACCCAACGTTTTCCAGAAGCCGAAGTTGTTCGATTAACTACCGGCTATCGATCAACCCCAGAAATCATCTTCACCGCAAATAGCATTTTGCGAAAAGGTGCGATGGGTAATGAACTTGTTGCAATCAATGAGCATGGCAGCAAGCCAACAATTAGCGTCTACAGCGATGAGTCTTCCGAAATTGTCGGAATCGTTCAAGACATTACCAAGTTGATCTCTGAAGGAACACCAGCACAAGAGATTGCAGTTTTGGCTCGCACCAATAACCAACTCAATAGTTTAGAAAAAGCGATGAACTCGGCCAACTTGCCTTACCAAGTTCGCAACACTGAAAGATTTTTTGAGCGCAGAGAAGTCCGCGAATTTCTAAAGCAAGTTCGCACCGCATCAGTTATCCCGACCGAAGGCGTTGTTTGGTTGGATGAACTTCGCACCCTTGCCCAACCATTTTTAACTGGGGGAGCAATTGATGGAATCGCAGCTCTGCTTCACTTAGCTCGCGAATTAGATAGCGACAGCGGATTTACCCCAAAGAATTTACGAACGTACCTACGCGAAGTGGAAGATCGAGTTCAACAAAACAACCCGCCAACAATGCCTGTCACAACCC
>JBIIZP010000089.1:0-4016 GCA_044346215.1 Candidatus Planktophila sp. | reverse complement strand
TTGGTTCTGAATCCCCGCGATGATGTAGAAAAGTACTCGAGGGCTCCTCTTTCTAGTGGTCAATCCGTAAAGGTTAGAGATCTAGTTGTGTTGGCAGGAGAAGTTTCTAAAGAAAGAGCGAGTTTTAGAGTTCTCACAAATGTTGATTATCAGGCCATTCAAGAAGCAGAGGCAAAGGCAGCTGCAGAACTTAAGGCCAAGCAAGAAGTAGAGGCAAAGGCAGCTGCAGAACTTAAGGCCAAGCAAGAAGCAGAGGCAAAGTCAGCTGCAACCAAGAGGATAACGATCACATGCGTGAAAGGAAAAATCACGAAGAAGGTAATTGGCGTTAAACCAAAGTGCCCTAGGGGCTACAAGAAGAAATGAGCACTAACTATTAATGCTGACCTGCGGGTCCGTTTCCATCTCTTCCTGAAGATCGACCATTCTTGCGAGATAGACCAAACTTGGCCATCAGGTCACGCACGAAGAAGAACTCCGGGAAGTACTCACGTCGCAATCCGATGTAGCAAGTCACTACTGAAAAGAGCCCAATTACTCGCGGAATAAGCGGTAATCCTGCGATCAGCAAAAATTGAACTCCAATTAAGTTTCCAAAGGCAACAAGCAGCAAATGAAATGATTTTCGAAGAATATTTAGAAATATAAATCCAAATGATGCTTTGTCCTCAAATCGTGCCCTAACAAATTGAGAGGATAAAGCAATTGAAAGCGGGCCAGCCAAAAGCGCAATCAAGAAGAGCGCCACGACTGCAATTGCTAATGACTCCAATTATCTACCCCAATCAGTTCTAATGGCTGCAAATAGAACCATATCTTCTCGGGTTCCATCATCTTGGCAACATGCATCGCGCTTAATTCCCTCTTGCATGTAGCCTGCGTTCTTCAATACCTTCAATGAAGGAACATTAGATGCAACTACTAGAGCTTCAATTCGATGGAAACCGATACTCTCAAAACCATACTCAGTGAGTAAACGTGTGGCTGCAGTTGCTACACCCTTGCCTCGCACATCTGCAGTTAACCAATAACCGATCTCAGCTTTTCCAGAATCTAGATCAAGGGTGTGAAATGAAAGTGCACCAGCAAATTCTCTGTCATATTCAAGAACTAACTGAAGCTCTGTTCGCATTGTGAATCCATTGGGCGAGCGTTCGCGAACGTAGTGTTCAGCATTGGCCATTTGGTAATTAGCTGGAATGCGCGTGAATTGCGGAATGATTGGATCTTTGACACCTTCAAAAAGTGGAAGGATGTCGCGCTCTTCGGGCTTGCGAAGCGTGATCAACCCATAGTGCAGGGTTGGAACTTCAGTGGGCCACCAAATCATTGATGAAGTATCGCAGGTAATGGATTTCAAAAGCGCCTACTGACAGTAGTGGTCAAGAAATCTCACACGGCTTCAAGGAATGGGCGAGAGGGTACGAAATAGGTTTTTCCCTTTGGCGATTTCCATGTGCACGAGCCATCGGGATTGCTTTCGAGGCTCCAACCACCATGTGTTTTCATTCTGTGGTGACGTCGGCACAGCAATCCAAGATTTGCAGGATTTGTTTCGCCACCTGTTTCCCAACTGTGAGCATGATCGATATCCGAACTTTGACCCGCCCGTCTACATCCAGGGAATCTGCAAATTCGATCACGTGCAAGGAGATAATCGACAAGTTCTTGAGGTGGAGTGTATTTCTCTCTTCCAAAATCTAAAAGATTTCCTGTTGTTGGATCACTAACAAAGCGTTGCCAATTTCCATCCGCTGCTAAACGACGTGCAACAGAGGCTGGAATCGCCCCGTATCCGGCAAGTTGTCCAGGATTTTCTGCAAGTCCCAACAAAGTTGGAAGATCAATTGCAACACTGATTGTTATTGGACGTCGATGTGGCTGCACATCATTTGCCATTGAAGCTAATGCTTGTGAAGCGATAGCAGTTAATGCATCTGCTCGCTTCATATCTGCAGAAAGCATGGACCATTCTGTTGCGCCTTCATGACTGTGGTGCAAGCAATCCTTTGAGATTCCAGCGATAGCATCACACAGGCATGCCTCTTCTTCTTGATTTCTTTTCAAAATATACGCCTCAATAGATTTCATAACTGTTTGAGCATCTTCTGCTGGCAGAATTGCGATAACTGTTGCCATTCCATCTGCTTCTGGGTAGCAGATTACGCGACGTGAATCTCGTGCACGATCAACGATCTCTTCGAATTCTTCAGGTGCAAGTTTTGCAATGGTTGTCTTAACTTTTGATGCAACCTGTCCTGGCGTATGAAACTCAGCATGCGCAAGTGCGGTCTGTTCCACACGGAAAACTGATTCTGGACTCAATCCATTTCTGATCGCGGCTGCAGTTTCTCGTGCAATCACAGTTGCATGAGCCACTGAGATTTCACCTGTCGCAAGTGCTGAAATAGTGTTGGGCAAATGCCCGACCAATACACGTGCTACATCGATTCGGTTTTGTGCAGTTGTTGGTGACAGACGCAAAGCTGTAGCAACATCTTCTCGCTCTTCGTCATCAACACATCCAAAAATTCCGCCATCTTCATCAGCAGATTCGCCAGCAATCGCGACCAACGCCTCTTGCTTTAGCGCGCAGATCCAGGACTCTTGGCGATCAAGGGCTGACAAGTAATCAATTCGCCCAGAAGAACTCAATGAGCGTGGATTGATTTCAATTAATTCGCCCAACGTTTTGTACCCAGGCCTTGCCTTTAGTAATTCAGCAACCTCAATATCAAGAATCTCTCGAGGAATACGAAGCGCGGTTGTCATAGATCGCACTATCGACTGTCCTACCGACAGATTTAAAAGTTATTCACACCCCATTAATTTTGGGAACTGCTTTACAAGATTGAGCGATTAACCCTCTTGTAAATCAGTAGGTGCGCCGTGTACATCAAGAATTTGCTGCCCGGCAGGTTTCACATCCCCACCTAATTTCGATCCCTCACCACTGCGGTTAAGCGGTGTCTTTGGCTTGGCATCTTCCTTATAAATGGCTGGAATTGAGCCAAGTAAGCCCTTTTGGAAATCATCAAATGCCTGCAGAACTTCACTCTTTGTATTCATAACAAAGGGACCCATCCATGCAACAGGCTCTTTAATTGGCGATCCACCAAGAATAAATAGTTCAAGCTCTGGCGAACGTGCTTCCTGCTGATTTGCTGCGCGCACAACAATGGTGTCGCCATCTGCAAAAACTGCTAACTGGCCAGCTTGAACTGGGCGAGCTTCATCCCCGACAAAACCAAAACCACCCATTGCGTACACAAGTGCGTTGTAATCCTTGCGCCAAGGCAAACGAAGTTCTGCCCCCGGTGCAACAGTTGCGTGCAACAAAGTAATAGGAGTCTGCGTTGAACCTGGACCAAAATGTCCGTCAACTTCACCGGCAATAACGCGTAGCAAAGTTCCACCATCGGCAGTTGTTAACAACGCAACATCTTTTGCGCGAACATCTTGGTATGCAGGAGGCGACCACTTCTTTGCAGCTGGCAAGTTAACCCACAACTGGAAACCGTGGAATAAACCACCCGACATAACTAAACTTTCCGGGGGAGTTTCAATGTGCAGAATTCCAGCACCGGCTGTCATCCATTGCGTATCGCCATTTGAAATTGTTCCGCCGCCACCATTGTTATCTTGGTGATCAAAAATTCCATCAATAATGTATGTAACTGTTTCAAAGCCGCGGTGTGGGTGCCAAGGCGTTCCCTTTGGCTCACCTGGTGCGTATTCAACTTCGCCCATTTCATCTAAGTGAATGAATGGATCAAGCTCTGCTAGATCAACACCTGCAAATGCGCGACGAACTGGAAAACCTTCACCTTCGAAACCTTGCGGCGCAGTCGTAATGCTCTTTACCTTGCGTGCACGTGCACCAGGGAGTTCGCTCACGCGAGGCAATACGGTGATGTCATTAACGGTTACTGCAGGCATTTCGCGCTCCTTAGTTCAGAGTCCAAGAGTAATTGAACTTTCAACTACCTGCAACCTGAGCGCTTTCCTTGTAAAGC
>JBIIZP010000088.1:0-4032 GCA_044346215.1 Candidatus Planktophila sp. | reverse complement strand
GATGTAAAGAAGCTCCGTGAAGCAACTGCAGCGGGAATGCTTGATTGCAAGAAGGCTTTAGATGAGGCAGATGGTGACTACAACAAGGCACTAGACCTTATTCGCGTTAAGGGCCTTAAGGGCATCACAAAGCGCGAAGGCCGTCTGACTTCAAACGGTGCAGTCGTTGCAAAGGTCGAGGGCAACCTTGGTGTGATGCTAGAACTGAACTGTGAAACAGATTTCGTTGCAAAGGGTGAGCGCTTCGTGGCACTTGCAGATGAGCTTCTTGCTCACCTACAAAATGCACAGTCTGATTCGCTAGAAGCATTCTTGGCATCAACAACTGGTAATGGCAGCACTGTTCAGGCAACAATTGATGAAGCCAATGCAACAATGGGCGAGAAGATCGAAGTTCGTCGCATTGCAGTGATTAAGGATTCACCAGTTGGAATTTACTTGCACCGTACAAGCCCAGATCTTCCACCACAGGTTGGTGTTTTGGTTGAGCTTGTTAAGGATGCAGCTGAAGTTGGTAAGGACATCGCACAGCACATTGCAGCATTTGCACCGCAGTTTGTTAATCGCGAACAAGTACCTGCTGACTTGATTGAAAACGAGCGCCGTATTGCAGAAGACACAGCGCGCGAAGAGGGCAAGCCAGAGGCTGCTCTCTCAAAGATCATCGAAGGCCGAGTGGCTGGCTTTGTTAAGGAAGTTTCCTTGATCGAGCAGTCATTTGCTAAGGATGCAAAGAAGACTGTAAAGCAGATCCTCGATGAGGCTGGAACAGCTGTTAAGGCTTTCCATCGCTTCCGCGTGGGTCAATAAGGACAAGGTCTGATCGCTTAGACTTAGGTCAAGAAACCAGAACTTAAAGCAAGCATTTAAAAGGTTAAGGAGCACTCATGCCCGGTACAAGAGGAACGTATCGGAGAGTGCTCCTTAAACTTTCTGGAGAAGTTTTTGGTGGAGAAAAAGGCATTGGTGTTGATCCCGATGTTGTGCAAGATATTGCGCGGCAAATCGCAGATGTAGCTCGCAGCGGCGTTCAGGTGGCCATCGTTGTTGGTGGTGGAAATTACTTCCGCGGCGCAGAACTGTCACAGCGAGGTATGGATCGCTCGCGAGCTGACTACATGGGAATGCTCGGAACAGTAATGAACTGTTTAGCCTTACAGGATTTCTTGGAAAAAGAAGGAGTTGCAACCCGTGTTCAAACCGCGATCACAATGGGACAAGTTGCCGAACCATATATTCCGCTGCGCGCAATTCGTCACTTGGAAAAGGGTCGCGTTGTAATTTTCGGTGCAGGCGCGGGAATGCCATTTTTCACAACTGATACTGTCTCGGCCCAACGCGCACTTGAAATTGGAGCAGAAGCGTTGCTACTTGCAAAGAGTGGTGTCGATGGTGTGTACAGCGCAGATCCAAAGAAGGATCCGCATGCAACCAAGTACGACACAATCACTTACAACGAGGTTTTATCAAAATCACTTGCCGTTGCAGATGCAGCAGCTTTCGCTTTGTGTCGTGAAAACAAGTTGCCAATAGTTGTCTTTGACTTAATGAAAAATGGAAACATCGGTCGCGCAGTACGCGGCGAAGTAATTGGAACCCTCGTCGCATAAGCGATGAGATTGATGTAAGAAGCGGTAAGAGGAGTAGAAAATGGCAGATGTAGCAAGCGCCCTTAAGGACGCTGAAACCAAGATGAATAAAGCGGTAGAGGTTGCTAAAGATGATTTTGCAACAATCCGCACAGGTCGTGCTCATCCATCGCTATTTAACAAAGTTATGGTCGATTATTACGGCACCTATACTGCGCTTTCTCAATTAGCAACGATTCAAGTTCCAGAAGCGCGAATGGCCCTGATTTCTCCATTTGATAAGGGTGCTATGGCATCGATTGAAAAAGCCATCCGCGAATCAGATTTAGGGGTAAACCCAGGCAATGATGGAACAGTAATCCGCGTGAATTTTCCGCAACTTACTGAAGAACGCCGCAAGGAGTTCATCAAGGTCGTAAAGAGCAAAGCCGAAGATTCAAAGATTTCAATGCGAAATATTCGTCGTGCTGCAAAAGAGGCCATGGAAAAGATGGAAAAAGATGGCGATATCGGAAAAGATGATTTAGCTCGCGGTGAAAAAGAACTTGAGAAGATAACTGGCGAGCATGTGGCAAAAATTGATGAATTACTTAAGCACAAAGAGGTCGAACTCCTAGAAGTTTAGGGGCTCATATATGTCAGATCTGCACTCGATCAACGAAGCGATCAATAAAAAGGCTGGGCGAAAGCTGCTGCCTTCTATTGCCGTTGGTTTGTCGCTGATCGCTTTAGTGTGGTTCACGCTTTCCTATCAACGTGAAATTTTTGCGATCGTAGTTGCTGTCGCTGTCATCCTTGGATTGCGTGAATTGGTCCGTGCTTTTGCAGCCCGAGGAATAGTGATTTCTTTCAATACACTTTCTTTGGCTGCTATTGGTTTGTCATATGCGGCATGGGTTGGGGGAGTTGCAGGTCTTGCAATTGCCACAGCAATCGCATTCCCGCTGCTACTGATTCGCGCACTGGCGCAAGGCCCAGAAGGCTTTGTCGCAAAGGCAACTGCAACAACTTTTTCACTGTTGTATTTACCTTTTTTAGCAGGGTTTTTGATTTTGCTTGCTCGTCCAAGCACAGGTTTTCAACGAGTTATGACCTTTATGGTTTTGGTTGGTTGCAACGACACTTTTGGTTACATCGTTGGAACCTTACTGGGTAAGCATCCATTGGTTCCCAAAATTTCTCCTAAGAAGACTTGGGAAGGTTTAGCGGGATCGCTAGTTTTCACCGTCATCGGTGGATGCCTTGCCTTTGAATACATCATGGATAT
This sequence comes from Candidatus Planktophila sp., assembly GCA_044346215.1. Taxonomy (GTDB): domain Bacteria; phylum Actinomycetota; class Actinomycetes; order Nanopelagicales; family Nanopelagicaceae; genus Planktophila. Next base: position 1,176 of record JBIIZP010000088.1, on the reverse strand, counting down.
GCATTGGTGGATCGGCATCATTGTTGGTCTGATGATTGTTTTTACAGCAACCTGTGGAGACTTGATTGAAAGTGCCATGAAGCGGGATATGAGTTTGAAAGATATGGGCACCTTGTTGCCCGGACATGGCGGGATGTTGGATCGTTTAGATTCAGTTGTGTTGTCTGCACCTGCTTTGTGGCTGGCCTTTGAACTTGTAAAGCATTTCCTATGAGCGGCAAATTGCCAGAAATAAATCTGGTCTTTGATGAACCAGTTCAGCGCAAGAAGGCCCCCAAGCACCTTGCAGATTTTGCACCAGCTGATCGAAAGGCATTTGCCAAAGAGTTAGGTTTTCAACCTTTCCGTGCCAGTCAAATAGCTAATCATTACTTCTCGCATCTTTCGGCAAACCCAGCAGACTGGACCGACATTCCGGCCGCCGAACGTCAAGCCATTGCAGATGCATTAATTCCAAAGATGACTGAACTTGTCACAACTCGCACTACCGATAATGGGATGACTCGCAAAGACTTGTGGAAGTTACATGATGGTGTGTTGGTCGAAAGTGTTTTGATGCGTTACACAGATCGAGTAACGGTATGTATTTCTTCTCAAGCCGGATGCGGCATGAACTGTCCATTCTGTGCAACAGGCCAAGCTGGTTTAACTCGTAATTTGTCGGCGGCTGAAATCACCGACCAGATTGTTGCTGCTGCTCGTGCCTGCGCTAACGGTGAATTACCTGGAGGGCCAACGCGTCTTTCTAATATTGTATTCATGGGTATGGGAGAGCCGTTAGCAAACTACAACGCAGTGGTACGAACTCTTCGCAACATTACAGACCCAAATCCAGATGGCTTGGGAATCAGTGCGCGTTCAGTAACGGTTTCAACCGTTGGTTTGGTTAACGGAATTGAAAAACTGACAGAAGAAGGCATCAGTTGTACCTTGGCAGTTTCCCTTCACACCCCTGATGATGAGCTTCGCGATACCTTGGTTCCGATCAATAATCGCTACAACGTACGTGAAGTACTTGCCGCCGCTGATGCCTATGAAAAGAAGACGGGCCGCCGCTATTCAATTGAGTACGCATTGATTAGAGACATCAATGATCAATCGTGGCGCTCGGATCTATTGGGCCGCCTGCTAAAGAACCGAAATACGCATGTCAATTTAATTCCACTCAACCCAACC
>JBIIZP010000087.1:0-4033 GCA_044346215.1 Candidatus Planktophila sp. | reverse complement strand
TACGGTGAACCATGTCTTGATTTTTTGAGACTGCTACAGCTGGAGTTGTGGTCCAACCTTTGCGTATCGCCATCAAAACACTTGCACCCGCACCGATTTGGTTTTCAATCGATGCGTAAGCCGCAGTCCCAGCTTGTCTGGTGAAGAAGAAAAGAGTTAGAAGAAGAGCAAGAGGGAAGAAAACAAATGCCCAATAAATCACTTCTCCAACAGCAAAACCAATTCCGATACCGATGCTCCAAGAAGCTAAGAAAATTCCGATAAGCGCATAGGAAATCCACGGCTTAACCTGCTTAGTTACTTTGTAAGCATCACGAAAGGTTTGAAAACGTGGCTTCTTGATCTTAGGTTCTTTAGCTTTTCTCTTAAACATGAGGCTACTTTAGTGGGGCAGGTGCGGTTCCACCAAGGCAAGCAGGAGCCCAACGTTGGCCGACATGGCTATCAGGGTACTTTTCTTGAACTTGGTTAAGCATAGAAATCATGACCTCGCGTAGTTGTTGCGCAGCCGTATCGATATCGACATCTTTGGCGTAGTGGATTGGCTCACCAAATGATACTGACACAGGTGTTTTACCCCGCTTGAAATTTGGCTTAACGCCTTTTGTTGAGACCCGTTGCCCACCCCACACAATCGTGGGAATTATGGGTACTCCTGTATCTGCAGCAAGTCGCAGGGCACCGGACTTTAGTTGTTTGATCTCAAAACTAGTCGAGATCGTTGCTTCAGGGAAAATGCCAATGATCTCACCTGAATTTAAGGCCTTCAGTGCGGCTACATATGACGGGGCACCATTGTTGCGATCGACATTGATGTGGTGCATTCCGCGCAACAAGGGTCCTGCAATTTTGTGGTCAAAGAGTTCCTTCTTTGCCATAAAGCGAACATATCTTTTGACTGGAAGTGCAGCAGTACCTGCAATTGCAAAATCTAAATAGCTGACATGATTGATCGCAAGAATAGCTCCACCTTTTCGCGGAATATTCTCATCACCTTGAAAATCAAATCGAAATCCTAAGTATTTCCAAAACCCTTTAACCAGAGTGATTACTGGGGGATAGACCAGATCAGCCACGAGAGGTTTTCTTTTCCATGGCCTGCTTATACAAACGGCCTGCACGGTATGAAGAACGAACCAGTGGTCCACTCATGACTCCAAGGAAACCAACTTGTTCGGCCTCTTGCGCTAATTCAACAAACTCTTCAGGTTTAACCCAACGCTCTACTGGATGATGCTTATTTGTTGGGCGAAGGTATTGAGTAATGGTGATCAGGTCACACCCTGCGCTGTGTAAATCAACTAATGCTTGAGAAATCTCTTCGCGAGTTTCACCTAGACCAAGAATCAAATTGGACTTGGTAATAAGTCCGAAATCTTGAGCCATTCCAATGACTTTCAATGACTTTTCATAGGTGAAGGCTGGGCGAATCTGCTTGAAAATTCGTGGAACCGTTTCAAGGTTATGGGCAAAGACCTCGGGACGAGTTTCAAAGATTGGATTGAGAAGTTCAGGCTTGGCATTGAAATCTGGGGCAAGCATTTCAACACCTGTACCGGGATTGAGATCATGTACTGCGCGAATTGTTTCTGCGTAGAGCCATGAACCTTCATCTTCAAGGTCATCTCTGGTTACACCAGTAATTGTTGCGTAACGAAGTCCCATGGACTTAACCGATTCGGCAACTTTGCGTGGTTCTTCGCGATCGATTGGTAGAGGTTTTCCGGTATCAATATTGCAAAAATCGCAACGTCGGGTGCAACGGTCTCCTCCAATTAAAAATGTTGCTTCTTTGTCTTCCCAGCATTCAAAAATGTTTGGACAAGCCGCCTCTTGGCAAACAGTGTGAAGACCTTCGCTTTTAACCAGCGAACGAAGACGTGTGTATTCAGGGCCCATATTGGCACGGGTTTTAATCCACTCAGGCTTTCGCTCAATTGGAATCAGCGCATTACGAGCTTCGATACGAAGCAGTTTGCGACCTTCAGGTGCCATTGTCATGCGCTCACCCTTCTGAGAGATTCAAAAATGTGTCGTTCAACTAAAGGTGAAACTTCTTCAATTGTGATTGCGCGATTTAACTCGATTTCAAGTGAGGTAACTCCAGCATCAGAAATTCCACAAGGGATGATGGATTTAAATGATGAAAGATCTGGATTAACGTTGATTGCAAATCCGTGCATCGTTACACCTTGGGCTACGCGCACTCCGATTGCTGCAATCTTGCGATCTCCGCTGGAATCGCGAATCCAAACACCTGAGCGACCATCGATGCGCGCAGTTGACAAACCTAAATCAGAGCACACCGCCATTAACCCAGCTTCAATCTCTCGAACAAAACCGACCAGTTCAGTTGGATTAATCAACTTCACGATTGGGTAACCAACCAGTTGCCCCGGCCCGTGCCAAGTGATTCGCCCACCACGATCTACATCGATGACGGGGGTGCCATCGGATGGCTTTTCCGATTCCTCGGTGCGACGGCCAGCGGTGAAAACTGAAGGATGTTCTAGAAGTAACAAGGTATTGGTGCGAACTCCATCTGCCACTTCTTGATGAATAGCCTTCTGGGATTCCCAAGCCTTTTGATAATCGATGAGCCCATGACGGGACAAAGCAATTGCTGAATCGGCGGGAGTTTCCACGAGAGGCACGCCCATAGCCTAAAGGTAGGCTTACCTACATACCAATTGAGGCCATTAGGCCCATTTACGGCTGAAAGGTTTCATTCGAGTGACTACAACAATGATGAAAAAGAGTCGTCGCCCACTGGTTTATTCACTTCTAGTGATTTTCCTTTGGTTTGGCACCAGCGGCGTCTTAGGGCCGCTGTTTGGAAAGCTCTCAACGGTTCAGGAAAATGACAACTCAGCTTTCTTGCCAGACAGTGCCGAATCAACGCAAGCTGCCAAGATCATTGAAAAGTTTAATCAGGATCAAAATCAAAACCTTCCGACCTTGGTTCTCTATCTTGGCGAAGTAAATGCTGACAAAATCGCAGCCTTAAATGCTCACCTTGCAAAGCTTGGCTCAGAGAAAATTCTTGGTACTGATGTACCCATTTCCAAATATCTAACGCAAGGCGAACAGATTTTTGCTTTCCCTTCAGAAGATGGAAAAGCGCTTCTGGTTAACCTTCCCTTTAAGTCCGAAATTGCTACAGATTTATTGCCGAACAACAAACCTGCGCTACCTGAAGTAATTGAAACTTTGCGCGAAGATTCGGCCGAGTTTGCTAAAACAGTTGGGCTAACTTCAAATGTAACTGGAATCGGTGCATTACTCGGAGACCTCTTTGGGGCGTTTGAAGGCATCGATTCATCCTTGTTGCTAACCACCTTGAGTGTCGTGGCATTAATTTTGATTGTTGTTTATCGAAGCCCAGTGTTGTGGATTCTTCCCCTATTTTCAGCTGTTATAGCGTTGTCAACGGCTGGTGGACTTGTCTATCTCTTAACAAAAAATGATGTAATTGATCTAAATGGCCAGTCCCAAGGAATTCTTTCAGTTCTGGTACTTGGTGCAGCCACCGATTATGCATTGCTGTTGATTTCTCGCTATCGGGAAGAACTGCATCACTTTGAACATCCGGCGCAGGCAATGAAGGCCGCGCTCAAGGGTGTTTTTGAGCCGATTGTGGCATCTGGTGCAACAGTTATTTCTGCGTTGCTTGTTTTGCTTCTCAGTGATCTATCTGGAAACCGAGGACTTGGTCCAGTCGGAGCCATCGGCATTGCAGCCGCGGTCGTAACAATTCTTACCTTGCTGCCAGCTTTATTAGTTGCCTTTGGACGTTGGGTTTTTTGGCCACGCATTCCGCGCAATGATGATCTCAATTCTCAACTAACAGGAACCTGGGCCAAGATAGGTTCAGCTGTTGAAAAGCGTCCGCGCAAGTTGTGGATCGTTACCGCCTTAGGTCTTGCAATTCTTGCCGGATTTTCTACGACATTAAATGCCAAGGGTTTATCTACTGCGGATGCATTTACTCAACGTCCAGATTCAGTTGTAGGGCTTGAACTTCTTGGTGAAC
>JBIIZP010000086.1:0-4040 GCA_044346215.1 Candidatus Planktophila sp. | reverse complement strand
GTTACCGCCTTAGGTCTTGCAATTCTTGCCGGATTTTCTACGACATTAAATGCCAAGGGTTTATCTACTGCGGATGCATTTACTCAACGTCCAGATTCAGTTGTAGGGCTTGAACTTCTTGGTGAACACTTCCCGGGCGGATCAGGGCAACCGACTGAAGTTGTAGTTCGAGAAGAGTTAGTTGGCCCAGTGTCTGCAGCACTCATGAACGTAGCGGGTGTTTCTTCAGTGGAGCCAATGCGTATGACACAAGCAATCCCTGGACAACCGCTTTCACCAATAAAGGTTGTCGATGGAAAGGTTGTCTTGAATGCGACGCTGGCCTTGAATCCAGATTCCGTCGAAGCACGGGATGTTATTCCGGTCATTCGTGATGCTGTTCATGCAATCGATTCAGAAATTTTGGTGGGCGGAAGCACTGCAGTTGCCTTCGACACTGATGTTTCGGCAAATCGAGACAATCGAACAATTATTCCAATTGTGCTTGTGTTAATTACTCTCATTCTAGGTCTGCTTCTTCGAAGCATTCTCTCGGCTGCATTGCTTTTGGGAACAGTTGTTCTCTCGTTCTTTGCAACCTTGGGAGTCTGCCAACTGGTTTTTGAGCATGTATTTGGTTTCAAAGGCGCGGATACATCCTTCCCGCTGTTTGCATTTATTTTTTTGGTAGCACTTGGAATTGATTACAACATCTTCTTGATGACAAGAGTCCGAGAAGAAAGTGCAAAAATCGGAACCAGGGCTGGAGTCATTAAGGGACTTACTGTTACCGGCGGTGTAATTACATCTGCAGGTATCGTGCTGGCGGCCACCTTTGCTGTATTAGGCGTGCTTCCACTTGTCTTCTTGGCAGAACTTGGGTTTGCAGTTGCCTTCGGAGTTCTTTTGGATACTTTGATTGTAAGAACCATTCTTGTACCAGCACTTGTCCACGACATCGGTGGAAAAGTTTGGTGGCCTTCTAAGTTACAAAACTCCTAGCTATGACAGTTCGATAACAATGCCTAGCTCGTGTGATGTTTTGATTATCGGCGCGGGTCTTGCGGGAATAAGTGCCGCAATTACTTTGCAAGAAGCTGGTAAAGATGTTCGAATAATCGAAAGTTCGGATCGCCCTGGTGGTCGAGTTACTTCAGACATCATTGATGGCTTTATCTGTGATCGTGGTTTTCAACTCACCAACGCAAATTACCCAGCGCTTCAATCATTAGATGTCATTAAAGAGATTGATTTCATTCGGGCACCACGCGCGATAGAGGTTTCACTAGGCAATGATCGAAGAGCGTTAGGGGACCCTCGCGTTTCGCCTTGGACAGTTTTAGATAAAGCAACGGGAACAATCCCAGAGAAATTGTCTTTACTTCGCTTTCTTGCAAGTACTCCCAAAGAAAATCAGTCGGTAGAAGATGTCTTGAAGACAACGGGATCTGTATATGTCCGCGCACTTCGTCCATTCTTGCAGGGTGTATTTCTGACAGATCCGAAGAATGTTGATGCAAGATATGGTCAATCAATTATTAAAAGTTTTGTGACTGGATCAATTGGTGTCCCTCGAAAAGGAATAGCGGAGCTATCTAAAGCATTAGCCGCACGAGTCAGCTCGATCACCTATGGGGTTCAGGCAGATAGCCTTGAAGGAAAAGTCGTTAAAACTTCTGCAGGTGATTTCAATGCCACAACCGTGATCGTTGCAACCGATGCCACTACTGCAACCCAACTTCTTGGTCTGCACGAAGTTCCGCGAATGGCTGGCTGCATCACCTGGTATCACGCAGTTACCAATAACCCATCGGGGAATGGACGCTTGATTGTTGATGGCCAAAATCGCGGACCAATTATCAATTCCATTGTGATGTCGGATATTTCATCTAGCTATGCACCACTTGGGCAGCATTTAGTGTCGACAACGACAGATTTAGGGGCAACTGAATCAGATGTGCGTAGGCATTTAGCAGTGATGTGGGGGATGAGCACCCATGATTGGCAATTGATTGCTAAATATGAAATTCCAGCAGCTCTTCCTATCCAGAATCCAGGACGAACTTTAACGCAAACCGTTAAAGTTTCAGAAAATGTGTTTGTTGTTGGCGATCATCGCGCCGTACCGTCACAGCAAGGCGCTCTTTTCTCTGGGCGACTGGCCGCAGAATTAATCCTCAATAAGAGCTGATAATGCCTCTGAAATATGTGGGTAGTCCCAGGTAAAGCCTGCTTCTTGCAGAACATGTGGAATAACTTTCTTTGATCCAAGTATTTCTGAAGAAAAACCACCAAGTGCTATTTTTAATGCTATCGCAGGGGCTGGAAATAATGCTGGGCGATGCATAGCGCGAGCTAAAGCGGCGGTGAATTCTTGATTAGTCACAGGGTTTGGCGCAGTCAGATTTACTGGACCAGAAATTAGATTTTCCAAAGCAAAAACAATAGCTCTGATTTGATCATGCAAAGTAATCCACGACCACCATTGCTTACCGTTACCTAGTTTTCCGCCAAGACCTAAGCGAAATAGCGGCAACATCTTTCCTAGAGCTCCACCAGTCGGATCTAGAACTAAACCTGTACGAATTTTTACGGTGCGCACATCTTGGGCTAGATCTGCTGCAGCTTCCCATTCGCGGCACACTGCAGCGAGAAAATCATCACCAACGCGATCTGTTTCTACAACCGCTCTATTTCCGCTTTCTCCATACCAACCGATTGCAGATGCTGAAATGAAAACTTGTGGCTTTAGTTCGGCAACTGCTTTAGCGATGGCGGTAGTTCCTAAAAGACGAGAGTTAAGAATTTCGCTCTTGTACTTTTTGCTCCAACGCTTATCTCCAACACCAACGCCAGCTAAGTGAATAACTGCATCAACGCCGCGAAGTGGTTCTAGATCAACAAAACCTGTTTGCGGATCCCACTGAACTTCATCAGCGCCCACTGGTGCACGGCGAACTAAACGTTGAACAGTATGACCCTCGGCCTTGAGATGACCAACTAGCGCGGTACCGATAAGACCGGATGCGCCAGTTATCGCAATTCGCTGATGTACAGACATTTGAAGATTAAAGTCCTAGATCAGACTCGAATGCGCCACCTTCGAGACGCTCTTTGAGAGTAACTAGGAAGCGAGCTGCATCTGCGCCATCAACAACACGATGGTCATATGACAAACCAAGGTAAACCATGGAGCGGATTGCAATTGTTTCGCCGCCATCTTCTCCACGAACCACCATTGGTCGCTTAACGACTGCGCCAAGTCCAAGAATTGCAACCTGTGGCTGGTTGATGATGGGAGTATCAAACAAAGCGCCACGGCTTCCGGTATTTGTAAGAGTGAAAGTTCCACCGCCTAGTTCATCGGGGGTTACCTTGTTATCGCGTGTGCGTGCAGCAAGGTCAGCAATCTTTCGAGCGATACCACCCATGTTGAGATCGCCAGCGTTTGCAATAACCGGAACTAACAAACCTCGGTCTGTATCAACTGCAACACCTAGGTGTTCAGCGCCGTGATAGGTGATCTGGTCACCTTCAACAGATGAATTAAGAACTGGATGTTGCTTCAGCGCTTCGCAGACAGCGACGGCAAAGAATGGAAGGAATGAAAGCTTTACGCCCTCACGTGATTCAAAGCTTGCCTTAGCGCGATCGCGCAAACGCGCAATCTTTGTAACATCAACTTCGACAACCGTAGTTAATTGAGCACTTACCTGAAGTGATTCAACCATGCGAGCTGCAATTACTTTGCGTAGTCGTGACATCGTCACTGTTGTCCCACGCAATGGAGAAACTGCAACAACTGGTGGCTTCGCAGTCGACGGTGTTGTTACAACTGAAGCAACAGCCGCAGGCGCAGCAGGACGAGCCAGGGCTTCAACATCTTCACGACGAATTCTTCCGCCGATTCCTGTTCCCTTTACTTGTGCAAGATTTACACCAAGTTCAGAAGCCAATTTGCGAACGAGGGGAGTTACATAAGCATCGGCAGGTTGTGAAACAGGTGCGGCTGCACCTGGTGCAGGCGGTGTAGTCACTGGTGCAGCTACAACTGGTGCGGG